>JBDSAB010000037.1:0-8926 GCA_039922395.1 Caldimonas sp. | reverse complement strand
GCTGCATTGCTCACTGGGGCGTGTCGAGACGAGCCTCTAGATTTGTCGTGCGGCAGTTGATGCCTGCTGATATCCGATCCGATCCACGCCGAACTCGAAAGAGCTGCAATGGTCACCATGAGAGATGCCGTTCCCCGCCGCGTTTGGCGGATGACCTCCGATTCGCCGGCGGGCGAGTACCTTGAGCTTGTGCCCAAGGCAGCATCCGCCGCCGGCGCCGAGCCACGAGTCCGGTCGGAGTCTTCGATGGCTGCAAGCCCGCTGGCGACGACGCAGCGAGTCGCCCCCCAGTCAACAGGTCCGGCCGCCCTCTCGGCGACCCAGGAGACCTGTCGCGATGCGCCCGCACCCACCAGAGCAAGGGTTCTCAGGCCGGCCCAGGTCGAGAACTGGCAGTCGTCGAGTTTCGACCTGCTGTCAGGCCTCCAGGTGCGCGACGTCAGCGACACCATCCCGGGCCGGGTCTTCGAAGAACTGTTCCGGACCCTTCCGACGACCGTCTTCACCAAGCGCCGGTACTGACCGCCCGGCACGTCGCCTGCGTGTGCGACGTTGCAGCCACCTCAGTGGTGCGCATGCCCCTTGGCGGCCGGCTCGACCTGAAGCCGCACCGCCGGTGACGACAGGCCTTTGGTGTCGTTGCCGTCCTTCGGCATCTGAGCCCATTCGCGGCGCACCTCTTTGCCTGCGTCACGACAGACCTGTGCGACCTTGAACCACAGCGGGCCCGGCGTACTCGGTAACGTGGCGCGCAGGATGAATTCGTCGAAGTGCGCATCGGGGAGCGCCGACTCGTTGCTGCTGGCGGACCACGAGACCTCCCGGACGTCGCTGTCGACCCGTTTACCGTGGCTCGTATAAGGCGTCGCCAGCGGCTCCTTGCGCACGCTGAGCGCCCAACCGGGCTTGGGCATCGGCTTGGCGCCCTGCACGCCCGCCGGGATCATGACCGTGATGCCCACCGTCGGCAGGCCGTCGCAGCCATGGGTGACCCTGAAGACGGCGCGAAAGCCGCTGCCGGCAGCGGCAGACGGCTGGTCGAGCACGACGTGAGAGCGGGCGCTCGCGACGGCCGCCAGCAGGCCGCACGCAAGGGCGATGAGAGTTCGATGCTTCATAGGTCGTACTTGAGCTCGGCGCTGTAGCTCCGCTGCGGGTAGGGATGGAAGTTCCAGTAGCGATAGTTGTTGAGGTTGTCGATGCCGAACGCAGCCGACCATCGCCGATCGATCTGGTATCGAACCCGCAGATCCGCCGTGAAGTACTTGCTGACACCCTGGTAGGTGGAGCCGTTGATGTCGCCGTTGTTCAGCGTCCGGTACTGCGGGCCGCTGTAGCGCGCGCCGAGCGCGGCGGTCCACTGCTCGTTCAGCCGATAGCTCACAAGGGCGGACGCACGCCACTTTGCGATGTTCGGCTGGCGCTTGCCGATCGTGTCGCCGGGCACGACGACGAAGCCGTCGTTCTCCTTGATCACCGAGTCGGCATAAGTGACGCTGGCATTGAGGTCGAGGCCTTCTCGCCAGACATCGGTGCCGCTGTAAGCCCCTTCCAGACCGTTCGTCTTGATGCGGCCGATGTTCTGCACCCGGGTGATGTTGCGGTTCGCCGCCGGATCGAAAGTCGTCTGCGAATAGAGCGAGTCGCGGGTGCTTTCGGTGAACAGTGTGAGCCTCAGCAGCGCATCGACAAAGTCCTTTTCCGCCGTCAGCTCGCTGGTCCAAGATCGTTCCGGCCGCAGGTTCGGATCGTTGATGAACTGGGAGTTGGTGGTCGACGTCGCGCCGTACAGTTCGTTGACGGTCGGCATGCGGACCGCGCGCCCGGTCGAGGCCTTAAGGACCACGTCCGACGTGGCCTGGAACGAGAGCGCAGCCTTTGGCGAGAGATGCGTTTCTGTACGCGACGGATAGGCCAGCGCACTGGTGGCCGAGAACGCGGTCGAGCCGTCCGAGGCTCGCCAGCGTTCGGCACGCAGGCCGAGCACCGTCTTCCAGGCAGGGGCGAAGCGCCAGGCGTCCTGCACGTACACGCTCTGCAGTTCGGTCCGGCCCTCGACATTGCTGACCAGCGCTCCGCCCGCATCCGTGATCCAGCTGCCGGCGATGCCCGACGCCAGATAGCGCAGCGTGTAGCGGTCGAACTGGACACCTATGTCGACGATGTGCGCGCCGTCGATGCCGCCGGGCCGCCAGATGCCCTTCGCCGCGAGGTTGGTCCAGCCGGTGCCACCTCCGTCGGCGAGCGTGCCGGGGCCTCCGGAGGCGGCAGCTGCGAACGGGTTGGCCGCGCCGTTCTGGCGTTTCAGATCCTTGCGGTAGTCGTAGGTGCTCGCCGCGACCTCCCAGTCCCATCGCTCCTGGGTGTGGCTCTTGACGGTGAGGCCGTGCATCACGTGCGTCAAGCGCTCATCGGTTGCCGCGAAGTCGCTGCCGCCGAGCGCCTGCGATCCGGTGAACGCCAGACCGCCGATGTTGATCGGACCGGCGTAGACAGCGTCCCCTGCGGCGTTTCGAAGATACGACACCGGCCGGTTCTCCGAGCGGTTCTGCCAGACACCCAGCAGGTAGTTGGCGCGGATCGTCGGCGTGATGTCGTACGCCAACCTTGCCTTGAAGTGATCCTGTTGGGTCTGGTACTCGGTCCCGGTCCCGAGCACGTACCAGGGGCTGCCCGTATTGCTCGCATCCAGCACAGCCCCGGTCACCGGAGTGCCGGCGGCACTGCTCGTGCCGTTGCTGAGCAGCCGGGTTGCAAACGTCAGCGGCTGGCCATGGCTGTCGGAATGGCTGAAGCCCAACGACCATGAGAGGTCGCCGCTCCGGTTGCCGACCGACGCGCTGGTCTCCCAGGCCCGAAATGTCGCGTCGGTGTTGTAGAGCTCGAACTTCTGGCTCGAGTAGCCGACCTTGGCGTGGACTTCGAAGGCCTTTGGCATCCGCGTCGTGAAGACCACCACCGCACCGACGGAGTTGCCCGGATAGGCGGCGGAGAACGGGCCGTACATCACGTCGACCCGCTCGATCTCTTCGGGCGTCACCATGCTCCAGCGCGGCGGAAAGCTCAGGCCGCCGACGCCGTTACCCAGGTAGTTCGAGAGGAGGATGCCATCGGCGTAGACCGCCGAGCGCGCGCTGTTGCCGGTGCCGGAAGCCCGGCTCGACAGGATCGCGTGGTTGTAGTCGCCGATGTAGCGCTTGCGAACGAGAAGGCTCGGGAAGTACTTGAGCGCATCCTCGCTATCGGTCGCATTGATCGTGCGCTCGATCTGATCGCGGGTGACGCCTTCCATCGTCGCGGGAATCTGTGTCGGCAGCGAGGTCGGCTGTCCGCCGACAACGGTGACCACACCCAAGGTCTTGGTCGGAACGTTGTCGGCTGCCGAAGCGGGCGCGGCCGCGGGCTCTGCGGATTGAGCCGACGAATCGAGCGAGGTCACGCAGGCAGCCGCCATGACGACGGCGATGCGGTGTCTGAGCATGAGTGCTCCCGGAGCAAGGAAGCGTTCGGCGCGGTGAGCGCAGAACGCCGGCACGAAGCGCGCTTGCGCGCGAGTCGATGCCGTGGTCACCGCATGACAGCGCTGAGTCGCACTCGGCAGGCAGCGTCGCGATCCGCCTGCAGCGAAGGCGGCAATCGGCGGAAGAACCCGCGTGGCGACGTCGCCCGACCCGTACAGCTCAGCTCGGAATGCGGAGCGGAGCTCGCTTCAGGTCAGAACAGGCGGGCCGTGCCTTAGCAGAGCGGCCCAGCGGGCGCACGCATCCAGCATGCGCTCGTGCGTCTGCGCAGGTTCCTGAGAGGGCTGTGCACCTTCGTGGAAGAGAACCGGTTCGGGAACGCCCTCAAAGGGCGCGAACGCGACAAGCCCGGACAGCGCGCAATGCTCGGATCGATGCGGCGTGGCGTGCCGGGGTGTATCGGAGTCGCCGCCACTCGCATGTTGGCGGTGGTCGACGCGGGCTTCATCGTTGGTGGAGAACGAGCTGCCATCAGCGGCCGATGGGTCAGGTGCAACGTGACCGACATGAACGCCGTGATGGCCGTGATGCGGATCGGCCGCACCCTGCGGCTTCAGGCTGCCATCTCGAATGCCCGTGGCGATCTGGCCGGGCAGCGCAACGCCGTAGATGTCGCAGATCTCCGCAACCGGCTTGCCCTGCAGCCCCGCCGCAGCGCTCGCCATGAGCGGCACCGCCGCATTGCAGAGCAGCAGCAGGATGAGGACATCGGCGATCCATTGCCGCAGGGAACGGGACATCATGTGATTGTGCCAACGCAGGCTGAGGCAGTGTCCGCCACACGCGAGCGGGCGACCAGCGCCATATTCCCTTAATACCTTCGGACGATTCCTCCGCGCCGGGAGAGGCGCGGCACTGTCCTCATCGCCTGTCCCTAGACTCCTCGAATGCGGGTCCGATTGATGGCGGACGCAAAACCTGAGAGGAGACGAGATGCGCTTCGTGGACGCTGGCGAGATCAGGAGGCTCCTCACCTTTCCGAAGCTGATCGATGCTCTCGAGGCGGCGCACCGGCGGGCGCGAATGGAGGTGCAGGACGGCCTGCTCGGTCATGAAACGGAGCAGTATTTCGTTCGCAGCGCGGTCGACCCCGGCCTCTTCATGGCGAGCAAGCTGATCACCAGCTTCCCCGGCAATCCGGACCGCAACGCGCTGCCCGCCGTGCAGGCGGTCCTGGTCCTGTTCGACGGCACGAACGGCCGTCCGCTTGTCGTGATGGACGGGACGGAAATCACCTACTGGCGCACCGCTGCCGACTCGGCCCTCGGCGCCAAGCTGCTCGCACCGGCGGAGCCAGCGACGCTGCTGGTGGCGGGTGCCGGCGAGATGTCGATGCGGCTCGTCCATGCGCATCGTGCCGTCAGGCCAGCGCTCGAGCGGGTTCTGATCTGGAATCGGACCCACGAACGCGCCGTCGGCGTCGCTGCTCAACTGAGCCGGGAAGGCCTTGCCGCCGAAGCCGTCGACGACCTCGCCGCCGCCACGCGCATCGCCGACATCATCAGCTGCTGCACCCGGTCGCACGATCCGCTGGTGCGCGGCGTCGACTTGAAGCCCGGTGTGCATCTCGACCTCGTCGGCGGTTACAAGCCGGACACGCGCGAGGCCGACGACGAGGCTGCTCGCCGCGCCCGCGTGTTCGTGGATCGCCGCGAGTCGGCTTTTCACGGCGTCGGCGACATCCTGCAGCCGATCGCCAGCGGCGCGATTCGCGAGTCGGACGTGCTCGGCGATCTATACGACCTGGTCGGCGGTCGTGTCGAGGGCCGTCGATCCGCCTCCGACGTCACGTTCTTCAAGAATGCGGGAGGGGGGCACCTGGACTTGATGACGGCGGCACTGGTCTTTCAGCAGCTTTCGACCTAGCCTGTTCTGTCCGCTGAAGCGCATGGACCGGCGCCCTTTCATGCACCAGTCCGTATCGGGCGACCGGCAAAGCGCTGGGGGATCGTGCGAGGACCGCCGCGGAGTGAGCAATTCACGGACGAAGCGCTCGCGATCGCGTGCCCGTGTGTCAGCCACCGCTTCGATGTGCATCATTCGGTGATGGGCGTTTCCAACATTCGGAGAAGCAACGAAGTGGTCATCAAGGGTCGCAAGATGTGGCGGACGACGGTCGCTTCCCCGCTGGCCGACGCCGCTGTCGAGCGCCGTGCCGCAGCACCCCAGCGAGCGCCGCGCGTGCAGCGAGAGCGAGCCAAGCCGACACCGCCGAGCAGCACGTTCTTCGATTCCCTCTGCGATCCGTACGCGACGGAGTTCGGCGACACGCTGAACAGCGAACTGCCGCAGGAATTTTCGAGGCCGCGATCCGAACCCGGCTGAGCACTGGGTTTTCCAGGGCCGTTCGGTCCTCCTTGCATTTCGCCGTGGGCCCCGTCGGCGGGTCCAGATTGCTGTAATACGATGGTCTCCCTTCGTGTCAGTGATCTCCATGGGCCTATCTGAAAAGGCGCAGACGCTGCTCCGGCAATTGCCCGACGACAGCAATCCGTTCGTGCGGGACGGACGCCGCACCTACCTTCGCTACGACAGCATGGTCATCGAGCCGATTTTCGACGAGATCGGCGGCGTCCACGTCGGCTACAAATGGCGCGGCACGCTGATGTACCGGCACCGGGTCGAAGGCTTCGACGTCAAGGAAGGAACCGGCGTCTTGAACCTCTGGGGCGTCGAAGGCCGCATGAGGCTCATCCGCGACGGCGAGGACATCGCGTCGAAAGACTGAGCACCGGTATCGCCGTGCGGCCCGGGAATTTGCGTTCCCATTTCCCTTGCGTTGCATTCGTCTTCTTCGAGTCATAGACTGCAACCGAGCACGTCGCCAAGAAGACGACGCGAACAAGGCAGTGTTGCCGGATTCGACACAGAGGAGACACCATGCTTCATTGCAGTTCAACGGCGGGCACGTCCATCGCCCTACTTGCGCGTTTGCCTCGATGGCTCGGCGTCGCGGTCGCTGGCGCCGCATTGGCCTCTTGCGGCGGAAGCGACTCCTCGGATTCCGGCGCCGTCCCCCTGACCGTGCCCAAGGTGGCCAGCTGCGGCGCCTCCGACACGCCTGAAACCGCGCTGCAAGGGCAGGTGCCGGCGGCGTTGCGCGCTTCGGGTTTCAAGGGCTTCAGCTGCAACTTGTCGCTGGTCGGACAGTCGCAGGGAGAAGGCGGCAACTGGTCGACGGCCACGTTCACGGACCGCAGCGGTCGCGATTGCGCGTACCACGCCACCGCGGTGCCGAACGCGAACCGGGCCAACCCTGGCGTGCCGGTGATCGACATGACCGATCGCACCAAGCCGATGCGGATCACCTCGCTCACCACGCCGGCGATGACCGACCCGTGGGAGTCGCTGCGCGTCAACGACCGGCGCCAGATCCTGATCGCCGACAACGGGCAGAACGGTGGCGGCGGCCCGGAAGTCGACATCTACGACCTGTCCGGCGACTGCCGTGCGCCGCAGCTGATGGCCACGCTGGCCGTCGGCACCGGGACCGACGGCGGCATCACGTTGCCGAAGACCCCGATCGGCCACGAAGGCAACATCGCACCCGACGGCCTCACGTACTACGTCGGCGACATCCGCAATGCGGCGTACTACGCCGTCGACGTCACCAACACGACGAAGCCGAAGCTGATCGCGAGCTACAACATCTCGGCGCTCGGCCTCGCGGCCAGCACGACCGTGCACGGCCTGTCGATCAGCAACGACGGCAACCGCATGTACGCAGTGGTGCTGGGCGGGCCGCCATTCGGAACGACGCCTGCCGTGGTGCCCGAAGCGAACATCAACAACGGCTTCGCGATCTTCGACACGTCCGAGGTCCAGCAGCGCAAGGCCAACGCGCAGATCAAGCTGGTCTCGAAGGCGCTGTTCCAGGACGGCTCGGTGGCCCAGCACACGATTCCCGTGACGATCGGCGGCAAGCAGTACCTCGTGATGGTCGACGAGGGCGGGTCTGCGGGCCTCGCCAACGACGTTGCCGCGCGAACGGCGTGCACCGCAGGGCTCGCGCCATTCCCGATGGCGCGCATCTACGACATCAGCGACGAGACCAAGCCGACGCCGGTTTCCAAGCTGATGCTGGAAACCCACGATCCGAAGAACTGCGACCAGGTCGTGACCGACATCGCCGGCCTCTCGATCTTCACGTACGGCAGCCACTACTGCAGCGTCGACAACCGCGACAACGCGACGGCCTTGGCCTGCTCGTACTTCAATTCGGGCGTGCGCGTCTTTGACATCCGCAATCCGGAACGGCCGAAGGAGATCGCGTACTTCAATCCGCCGTCGACCACGTCAGTGGCCGGGTCGAGCCACGCCGTCTTCGGACAGTGGAAGGCCGGCGGACCGGACTGGTGTGCATCGCGGCTCGACTTCGACTTCGCCAACAAACAGCTGATCACGATGTGCCAGGACAACGGCCTGCTGATCCTGAAGTTCGCGCCGAACACCTGGCCGTTCGCCACCAGCACGGCTTCGCGCAACCAGAGCTAGATCACTGGGGCGGCAGCTTGGTGCGGCAGCCCGCCTCGCGTGGGCTACCGCCTCGAGTCAAGACTGGCGTTGAGGATGGCTGCGAGGCGCTGACCCGCGAGCACGAGGCGGCTGACCACCGTGCGCCGCCAGCGCTTGGCGTACTCGAGACCGATCGTGCGGTCGGCGGGATAGAAGTCCGGCGTCGAGACGATTCGGCATGACTCGCCCGCCCAATCCGGCGGGCCGGACTGGACCGGAGACAGACGCTGCATGGCGAGCTCGACCCTGAGCGCGTTCAGGCCACCGGGCCAGTTCTCGATCAGGCCGCCATCCCAAACCGCGTGCAGGTTGGTGCCGATGCCGAATGCTTGTACCTGGTACCGATTGCCGCCGCGGTCGTCTGCAAACGCAGCGTGCAATGGCTGATGCACGTCGGCGACGAGGTGCACGAGGTACTTGAGTGCGAGGAGCCGCTCGGCGTCGCCTGCCGAAGAGGCCAGCACCCGCGCCTGCGTCTCGATCGCCGCCACAACGCATTGCCCGCCGACGCAATCGCGCGCGGCGACATATCGGCAGTCGGCATCGCGAGGCAGGTTCACGTAGTGCCAAGAAGCCGTGATGGCGGTTCGCGTGTCGTCGGCCTCGCTGGAGATGGAGATCAGCGTGGCGCCGGGCTCCAACGACAAGAGACGCTTGATTTCGGCACGCGGCAGAACCGCGAGGTCTCGCTCGGCCAGCGTCGCAACGAGACGGTGAGCGTCAGGTCCCCAGGCGAACGCCGGACTCGAACAGCACGCGAAAGCCACCAGCGACACGAGCCTTGCGATAACACGGCCGACCCATTTCCGCCCTTCTGAACGACGCCGACGAGGCTCCGGTCTCACGACGCCAAAGTGGTGGAAGCCGTCGGATCGACGCGCGCCCGTATT
>JBDSAB010000036.1:0-3163 GCA_039922395.1 Caldimonas sp. | reverse complement strand
GAGCGTCTTGATCGAGTCGTCGCGGACCCAGAGCTGGGCGGTCGCGTACTCGATGTTGTTGACGAGGAAGACCTTGCCCTGGCCGCGCGCCGGGAAGTTGGAGACGACCGCGCCGGTCGACAGCACGTCGAGGCTGCCGCCGATCATGGCCTGGAACAGCTCGAGGCCGGTCGTGAACTGGACCAGCTCGAGGTCGAGCCCGCGCTTGGTCCACGCGCCCGATTGCTGGCCGAGCCAGATCTGGCCGTCGACGGCCGGCGTGTGCAGATAGCCGACGCGCAGCTTGGTGCGCGCTTGCGCGAACAACGGCGTCGCGACGCCGGTGACGGCGGCCGCGGCGGCGGCCTGGACAAGGGTTCTGCGGCTGAGGGTCATCGTGGGTCTCCTGCGTTGAAAGGGATGCTGGGGTCGTGGCCTCGCGGCCGGGTCAATCGGTGGCCGGCACGCGCTGCCGCGCCTGCGCCGCATACTCTTCCATCACGAGCTCGCGGATCTCGGTGCGCAGCGCGACGAAGCGCGGCTCTTCCTGGGTGTGCGGGGTGCGCGGATAGCCGAACGGCACCTCGATGATCTTGCGCACGCGGGCCGGCCGCGCGGTCACGACGACGATCCGTGACGACAGGTAGATCGCCTCGTCGACCGAGTGCGTGATCAGCAGCACCGTCTTGCCTTCGCTCTCGAGCACGTGCAGCAGCAGGTCCTGCATCGCGCTGCGCGTCTGCGCGTCGAGCGCACCGAACGGCTCGTCCATCAGCAGGAACTGCGGTTTGACGGCGTAGGCGCGCGCGATCGCCAGGCGCTGGCGCATGCCGCCCGACAGGTGCTTCGGAAAGTGGTCGGCGAAGTCGGTCAGGCCCATCAGGCCCATGTAGCGGTTCGCGATCGCGGTGCGCTCGGCCGCCGGCTTGCGATTCGCCTCGAGCTTGAGCCCGAACTCGATGTTCTGGCGCACCGTGAGCCACGGGAACACGCCGTACTCCTGGAAGATCACGCCGCGGTCGGGTCCGGGCGCGGCGACCGGCCGGCCGTCGAGCAGCACGCGCCCGGTCGTCGGCTTCACGAAGCCGCCGACGATGTTCATCAAGGTGGTCTTCCCGCAGCCGGACGGCCCGATGATCGAGACGAACTCGCCGTTCGAGACCTCGAACGAGACGTCCTCGATCACCCGCATCGGCCCGGCCGCGGTCTCGAATTCGACCGAGACCTTGTCGAAGTGGATGCGGATCGGCTCGGCCCACTTCGGGTTGAGGTACGGCTCCTCGGGCAGTGAAGAAGTCTTCATGCGAGGCGGTCCTGCCAGGCCACGAGACGGCGCGTCGCGGCGCGCAGCGCGAGGTCCATCGTCAGTGCGATCAAGCCGATGCAGATGATGCCGACGTAGATGATGTCGAGCTGGAAGAACGACGACGCGTTCTGGATCAGCGCGCCGAGCCCCTGCTGCGCCGCGATCAGCTCCGATGCAACCAGGGTGGCCCAGGCGACGCCGAGGGCGACCCGCACGGCGGTCAGGATGTGCGGGATCGTCAACGGCACGATCACCTTGCCGAAGATCTCGAGGTCGTTCGCGCCGAGCGTGCGCGCGACGCGCACATAGATCGGGCTGATCTGCGCGATGCCTTCGTACATCACGATCACGCCGGCGAAGAACGACGCATAGAACAGGATCACCGTCTTCGCGACCTCGCCGATGCCGAAATAGACGATGACGAGCGGGATCAGCGCGATCGGCGGCAGGGCCCGGAAGAAGTTGATGACCGGATCGATGAAGGTGCGCAGGCCCTTGTACCAGCCGAGGCAGAAGCCGACCGGCACCGAGACGGTGACGCCGAGCGCGACACCGACGAAGACGCGCTGGGTCGACATCCAGATGTCGAGCGCGAGGCGCTGGCGCATCAGCTCGACGAACTTCGCGGCGACGTCGTGCGGCGCCGGCACCAGCGCCGGGTTGACGAAGCCGCTGGCGCGAACGCCGTACCAGAACGCGACGATCAGCACCCACGGGGCGAGCACGAGCAGCACGCGAGCCGGCAACGAATCGCGGGCCATCACGGAGCGGCAGCGGCGCGGCGCTTGCGCCGGCAGAAGGTCAAACGTACCATAGACCATACGTTTATACCTGCCACCGTGTCCACCGTCCATCCGTTGCCACCCTTGCCCGAGATCCCGGTGCGGATTGCCCGCCTCGATGCGATCGTGCTGCGCTGCCCCATCGAGACGCCGGTGCGCACCTCGTTCGGCACGATGCGCGATCGGCCTGCCGTCTTCGTCCGCGTCGAGGACGACGACGGCGCGGTCGGCTGGGGCGAGACCTGGTGCAACTTCCCGTCGTGCGGCGCCGAGCACCGCGCGCAGCTGCTCGAGACCGTCATCGCGCCGCTCGCGGTCGGCCAGCGCTTCGCATCGCCGGCGGCCGCCTTCGATGCGATGTCAAAGGCGACCGCGGTGCTCGCGATCCAATCCGGCGAACACGGGCCGTTGGCGCAGGCGATCGCCGGTCTCGACCTCGCGCTCTGGGACCTGTGTGCGCGCCGCCGCCACGAGCCGCTCTGGCGCCTGCTCGGCGGCCTCAGCGACCGCGTCGAGGTGTATGCAAGCGGCATCAACCCGGACCGGCCGGAAGACGTCGTCGCCGCGCGGCGCGCCTCCGGCTATCGCGCGTTCAAGCTGAAAGTCGGCTTCGACGACGCGCGCGACCTCGCGAACGTCGCTGCGCTGCGAGCGGTGCTCGGCGCCGACGCAGCGCTGATGGTCGATGCGAACCAGGGCTGGTCGCTCGAGCAGGCGAAGCGCCAGGCGCGCGCATTCGAGCCGCACCGGCTTGGCTGGATCGAGGAGCCGTTGCGCGCCGACCGGCCGGCGGCCGAGTGGGCGGCGCTCGCGGCGTCGACGTCGACGCCGCTCGCCGCCGGCGAGAACCTGCTCGGCCTCGATGCGTTCGACGAGGCCGTCGCCGCACGCCGCTATGCCGTGGTCCAGCCCGACATCGCGAAGTGGGGCGGCATCTCGGGCTGCTGGCCGGTCATCGAGCGCGTTCGTGCGGCCGGGCTGCGCTACTGCCCGCACTACCTCGGCGCCGGCATCGGCCTCGCCGCCTCGGCGCACCTGCTCGCCGCGGTCGGCGGCGATGGGCTGCTCGAGGTCGATGCGAACCCGAACCTGCTGC
>JBDSAB010000035.1:0-11644 GCA_039922395.1 Caldimonas sp. | reverse complement strand
CGCGACGCAGCGCCGACTTCGGCATCGCGATCCGCGGCGCGGTCGAGATCGACATGGCGGCGGTGAAGGCGCGCAAGGACAAGGTCTCGAACGATGCCCGCGGGCGGCTCGAGGCGTGGCTCGGCGGCATGGCCGGCTGCACGCTGTTCCACGGCCATGCGCGGTTCGAATCGGCCAGCGAGCTGCGCGTCGGCGACGACCTGCTGACCGCGCCGCGCATCTTCATCAACGTCGGCGGCCGCGCGGCGATCCCGCCGATGCCCGGAGTCGACACGATCCGCCCGCTCACCAACACGACGATCCTCGAGCTCGATGCGGTGCCGCGCCACCTCGTCGTCGTCGGCGGCAGCTACATCGGCCTCGAGTTCGCGCAGATGTACCGGCGCTTCGGCGCGCAGGTCACGGTGGTCGAGAAAGGCCCGCGCCTGATCGGGCGCGAAGACGAGGACGTCTCGCAGGCGGTGCGCGAGATCCTCGAGGCCGAGGGCATCGCGATGCGGCTCGCGGCCGAGTGCATCTCGTTCAAGCCGAGCGGCAGCGACGTCTGCGTCGGCGTCGACTGCGAGTCGGGCGATCGTGAAGTCATCGGCTCGCACGTGCTGCTCGCGGTCGGGCGCCGTCCGAACACCGACGACCTCGGCCTCGACCAGGCCGGGGTCGACCTCGATGCGCGCGGCAACATCAAGGTCGACGACGAGCTGCGCACCAGCGTGTCCGGCATCTGGGCGCTCGGCGACTGCAACGGCCGCGGCGCCTTCACGCACACCGCCTACAACGACTTCGAGATCGTCGCCGACAACCTGCTCACGGGCGCGAGTCGACGGGTCACCGACCGCATCGACACCTACGCGTTGTACGTCGACCCGCCGCTCGGCCGCGTCGGCCTGACCGAGGCGCAGGCCAAGGCCGCGCATCTGAAGGTCAAGGTCGGCAAGCGGCCGATGACGCGCGTCGGTCGGGCCATCGAGAAGGGCGAGACGCTCGGCTTCATGAAAGTGGTGATCGACGCCGAGCACGACACCATTCTCGGTGCCGCGATCCTCGGCGTCGGCGGCGACGAGGCGATCCACGGCATTCTCGACACGATGATGGCGAAGCGCACCGCGACGCAGCTCCAGCACACCGTGCACATCCATCCGACCGTCTCCGAGCTGATCCCGACGATGCTCGCCGAAGCCACCCCCACCGAACCCTGATCGACGCAAGACGAAGCGCGCTTCGAGTCGCGCGCTCAGGCGTCGCGGCGCGAGACCGAGGGGTCGCTGCCGAGGTTGAGCGGCGGCGCCACCTCCTCGAGCGGCTTGCGTTCCGCATCGACGGCGAGGCGCCAGGCGAAGACCGCGGCGATCAGCATCAGACCGGCGCCGATCGCATAGCCGATGAACACGTTGCTGCGGCTGCCGGTCTCGATCAGCGCGCCGAACAAGGCCGGCGCGGCGAAGCCGCCGGCACCGGTGCCGACCGCATAGAAGATCGAGATCGAGATCGCGCGCATCTCGAGCGGGAACACCTCGCTCGCCGTCAGGTAGGCCGCGCTCGCGGCGGCCGAGGCGATGAAGAACACCGCCGACCAGGCCAAGGTTTGCGTCGTCGCGTCAAGGATGCCGAGCACGAAGCCGACGCCGGTCAGCAACAGGCCGATGCCCGACAGCGCATAGGTCGCCGTCATCATCCGGCGCCGCCCGAGGCGATCGAACAGCGGGCCGAGCAGCAGCGGCCCGAGCACGTTGCCGGCCGCAAACGGCAGGATGTACAGGCCGACGCGCGCCGCCTCGATGCCGTGGAAGCGTGTCAGCACCAGCGCGTAGGTGAAGAAGATCGCGTTGTAGAAGAACGCCTGCGCCACCATCAATGCGAAGACGAGCACGCTCCGCCGCGGATAGCGACGCAGCAGCACCTGGGCCACCTCGCCGAAGGTCGGCAGCCGCGTCGGCGCATGAGCGCCGGCGCGCGCGGGCACCGTGGCAAGCGCCAGCCCCTCGCGCCGCACGCTCGCCTCGATGCCGGCGACGATGCGCTCGGCCTCATCGACCCGGCCACGCGCGAGCAACCAGCGCGGGCTCTCGGGCACTTCGCGGCGCACCCACAGGATGGCGAACGCCAGGGCAGCGCCGAGCAGGAAGCCGACACGCCAGCCCTCATGCGGTCCGAGCACGCGTGGATCGAGCAGCACGAGGCTCAGCAGCGCGCCGATCGCGGCGCCGATCCAGAAGCTGCCGTTGATCGCGAGGTTGACCCGGCCGCGCACGCGCGCCGGGATCAGCTCGTCGATCGCCGAATTGATCGCCGCGTACTCGCCACCGATGCCGATGCCGGTGATCAGCCGACAGACCGCGAACCACGCAAAGTCGGTCGAGAACGCGGTGGCGACCGTCGCACCCATGTAGACCGCGAGGGTCGCGAGGAACAGGCGCTTGCGGCCGAGGCGGTCGGCGAGCCGTCCGAAGACGAGCGCGCCGATCACCGCGCCGCCGACGTAGAGCGAGCCGGCCCAGCCGACTTGCGTCGCCGTGAGACCGAGCGCATCGGGATGCTCGAGCGCGCTGCCGATCGAGCCGACGATCGTCACCTCGAGGCCGTCGAGCACCCAGGCGATGCCGAGCGCGATGACGACGCGCCAGTGCCAGCGCGACCACGGCAGTCGGTCGAGGCGTGCCGGAATGTCACTGTCGATCGCCATGTCGCGCACTGTCGCTCAATGTCGTGGCTGGCGCTCGATGCGGCGTCGAATAACCAGAGACAGTATCGGGCCGAGCTGGCGACGTCCGTGTCGCCAGCTCATCGGATGGGTTCGCCCCTGCTCCACAGCGGCCGCACCTGCCACGGCGGGTTGCCGACAGCGTGTCATCGACGGCCTCGAGTCGGTCTTAGCGGTCGTCGCGGACCGTGCAGCCTGCAGAATCCCGCGAATGCGCTTCGACCCATGGCGATGGCTTGCCGCCCTCACGTTGGGCGGCTCGATCCTGCTGCAGGGCTGCACTTCGCTGCCGCCGCTCGACGGCCGCGTCGCGTCGACCCACATCGCGCCGGCCACCGAAAGCCAGCTCGGCCGCTCGATCACGCCGCTGACCGCGTCGCATCCGGGTCTCTCGGGCGTGGTCCCGCTGCTGCGCGGCGGCGATGCCTTCGCGGCCCGCATCCGGCTCGCCGACGCGGCCGAGCGCAGCCTCGACGTGCAGTACTACATCTGGCACAAGGACCTGTCGGGGACGCTGCTCGCCGATGCGCTGCGGCGCGCCGCCGACCGCGGCGTCCGCGTGCGCATCCTGCTCGACGACAACAACACCTCCGGCCTCGACGCGCCGCTCGCCGCCCTCGCCCGCCATCCGCACGTCGAGGTGCGCCTGTTCAACCCGTTTCTGGCGCGGCAGAGCCGGCCGCTCGGCTTCCTGTTCGACTTCGATCGCCTGAACCGGCGCATGCACAACAAGTCGTTCACCGCCGACAACCTCGCGACCATCGTCGGCGGCCGCAACATCGGCGACGAATACTTCGATGCCGCGCAGGACTTCCTCTTCGTCGACCTCGACGCCCTCGCGGTCGGGCCGATCGTCGATGCGGTGTCGCGCGACTTCGACCGCTACTGGGCCAGCGAGTCGTCATACCCGGTCGAGTCGATCATCCCGGCGATCGATCCGGCGGCTGCCGCCAACCTGGCGAACGCAGCTGAGCAACTCGAGCGGAGCGCGGAAGCCGTCGACTACCGCGCGGCCATCGATGCCTCGCCGTTCGTCCGCGAACTGATCGCGCGCCGCCTGCCGATCGAATGGGCGACCGTGCGGCTGGTCAGCGACGACCCGGCTAAGGGCCTCGGCGAAGCCGGTGCCGACGGCCTGCTGTGGTCGCAGTTGATGAAGGCGACACGCGATCCCAAGCGCTCGCTGAAATTGATTTCGCCGTACTTCGTGCCGGGCGAGGACGGCACGCACCACCTCGCCGCGCTCGCGCGCCGTGGCGTACAGGTCCAGGTGCTGACCAACTCGCTCGAAGCGACCGACGTCGCTGCGGTTCACGCCGGGTACGCGAAACGGCGGAAGGATCTGCTCGAGGCAGGCGTCTCGTTGTTCGAGATCAAGCGGTCGCCGTCGATGCCCTCACCGGCGCGCCGGCTGGGCGGCAGCAGCGGCGCCTCCAGCTCGAGCCTGCATGCGAAGACGTTCTCGATCGACGATGCGCAGCTCTTCATCGGCTCGTTCAATTTCGATCCGCGCTCGGCCCGCCTCAACACCGAGATGGGCTTCGTCATCGACTCGCCGGCGCTGGCCCGCTCGATCGCCGACAGCTTTGCGCGCGACATGCCGAGCCGCGCCTACGAAGTCCGCCTCACGCCGGACGGCACGCTGCAGTGGATCGATCGCTCGAGCGGCAGCGAGGTCATCCATCTCGAAGAACCCGGCGCGACGGTCTGGAAGCGGTTCGTCCTCGGGCTGCTGTCGTGGCTGCCGATCGAGTGGCTGCTGTGAGCGCGGCGTGAAATCGGGTTGCACGATCGTCTGCACGACACGCCTGTCGGCGATGCGGGCTAGGACGCCGGCTGCGACGTCGCGGCCATAGGCGCGAGCCGCCAGGAATTGCGTGAGCTCGCCGTCAGTCGCGGCGCAGATGGTCCCCGAGCTGATCGAACGTCCCGCCGTAGCCCTGCTCGAGCGACGGTCGCAGATCGATGAAATAGCGGCGCTCGGCATCGACTTCGCCGAACGGCTCGGCACGCAACGCGACAGTCGTTTCGCCGCCGTGCTCGGTGAAGACCACGCTGTTCAGGATCTCGAGCGGACAGGCGTCGCTGAAGGGGGCGCGCGCGATGCCGCAGCGTTCGTTCGAGAACGAGTTGAGCCAGACGATGCGTTCGGCAGCGACGATCTCGCGGTAGTTGAAGCGCCCCCACATCGACGGTGAGGCGTCGAACGCCATCTCGTAGTGGAAGAAGCCGCCGGGGCGGAACTCGAGGCGCTTGACGCCGATCGAGCAGCCTTTCGGCCCCCACCAGCGCGCGAGCGCATCGGCCTCGCTCCAGGCCTTCCAGACGGCGGCTCGCGGCCGAGGGAATCTGCGCGTGATCTCGAACACGGCGTTGTGGTCAGCGGGTACGGGCATTTTTCTTTCCTTTCTTCGGAGGTCGTGGGGACGCCTGCAGGTACGCATCGAGGCGGTCGAAGCTCTCGTCCCAGAGCTGGCGATACGGCACCATCCAATCGGCGATCTCCTTCAGGGGCGCGGTCTCGAGCCGGCATGGCCGGGTCTGCGCGGCACGCCCGCGCGAGATCAGGCCGGCGCGCTCGAGAACCTTCAGGTGTTTCGAGACCGACGGCTGTGTCATGTCGAACGGCTCGCCGAGTTCGGTGACCGTGGCTTCGCCAGCGGCCAATCGCGCGAGCATCGCGCGCCGGGTCGGATCGGCCAGTGCCGCGAAGGCGCGATCGAGTTGCTGGGTTCTCATTGGATAGCCATTTACCTATATAGCTTGTTGGCAATGTAATAGCGACTTGCGCTCATGTCAAGGTCGCCGTCGGCGCGCATGAGCGCACCCTTCATGACCGTAGACTCGCGCGGCCTGCGTCCATTCCGCCTCGCTTCCTTGCATGAACTCCCACCCTTCAGAGCGCCCTTGCTTTCACTGGACCATCCGCGCCGCCCGCTTTTCCCTCCGGGTGGCAGCAATCGCAAGGCTCGCGGTCAGCGCGGCCGCAGCCATCCATGGCTTGCCCGCATTCGCCGCCGACAACCCGGCTGACAAGCGCCTGAACGTCATCGCGCAGGCGACACCAAGCACCGCCAGCGCACCGACCGCGACGACCCTGCGCGCAGTCTCGATCCACGACGGCAAGGCCGAGGTGGCGAACCAGACGATCGTCGTCGCGCAGGGCGCGCAGGTCGAGCTGCAATGGCGCAGCGAGCGGCCGATCGCCCTGCACCTGCACGGCTACGACATCGAGACGAAGGTGACGCCGCCTGCCACCGCAGTGATGGCGTTTACCGCGCGCCTGGCCGGCCGCTTTCCGGTCACCGAGCATCGGCAGGACGGCCGGCACCATCGCGCGGTGGCCTATCTCGAAGTGCGACCCTAGATCGCCGTTGGTGCGACATCCGGCTTGATCACGCATCCCCTGCTGGTGTCTTGCCGATCGCATCGCATCGCCGTTTCGTGATCGACCGCGTCGACCCCAGCATGACGCCGAGCCAATGACCGGCGTGCGGGCCGGCGCTCTCGGCATGGCCCTTGCGGTCGCCGCATCCGGCGTGCAGGCCCACGGCTTCGGCCAGCGCTTCGACCTGCCGCTGCCGCTCTGGCTGTGGATCGGCGGTGCGGCGGCGACGATCGTCATCACGTTCGTCCTCGTCGCCCTCTTCGCGCGCGAAACGGCGCTGGCGCGGCGACCTTGGCAGTTCGATCTGCTCGCCGTCGATGCGGTGCGCATCGCTGCGCACCCCTTCGCCGTTGCCCTGCGCATCGCGACTGCGCTGCTGTTCGTGCTCGCGCTCGCCGCCGGCTTCTTCGGCACCCAGGATGCGTACGCCAACCTCATCGTCGTCGCGGTCTGGGTGATCTGGTGGGTCGGTGTCGCATTCGTCTGCGCGCTGGTCGGCGACCTGTGGGACGTCGTCGACCCGCTGCGCGCCATCTACCTCGCCGGCGCCCGCGTGATCGGTCGCGCGATGGACACGAACCGCGTGTCGCTCAAGCGCGCCCACCCCGTGCGCTGGAGTGCGTGGCCGGGCGTGCTGCTCTTCTTCGCCTTTGCCTGGGCCGAGCTGATCTGGCCGTCGAAGGACGTCCCGCGTGCCCTCGCCGGCGCGGTGCTCGGCTATGCGGTGCTCGCCTGGCTCGGCATGTTCATGTTCGGCGTCGAGACCTGGCGCCGGCACGGCGACGCGTTCGCGATCGCGTTCCGCGTGCTCGCGCGATTCGCACCGCTCGACCTGCGCAGCGCCAGCCCCGGATCGCCGCACCGGATCGTCCTGCGCCCGTACGGCGGCGGCCTGCTCGACGGCGCGCCGGTGGCATGGTCGCTGGTCGTCTTCGTGCTGCTGATGCTCGCGACGGTCACCTTCGACGGCTTCCATCAGACGCCCGCGATGCAGCAGATCGAGACCGCGGCGCAGACCTCGCGCGCCGTGGCGGTGGTGCTCTACGACCTTTCGCAATGGGGCATCGACGAGACGATGGCGGTGCACAGCGCGACCCTGCTCGCCTTCCCGCTCGCGTTCGTCGCGGCCTTCGCGGCGACCTGCGCCGCGACGGTCGCGCTCGCTGCGCGCGCCGATCGGCTCCAGCCGGCGAGCGCCCGCATCGATGCCGTCGGCTTACGCGAAGCGGCCGGTTGGTTCGTGATGACGCTGGTGCCGATCGCGGTCGCGTACCACCTCGCGCACTACGCCTCGCTGCTGCTGACGGCCGGCCAGTTCATCGTGCCGCTGGCGTCCGATCCGTTCGGCTTCGGCTGGGACCTGTTCGGCACACGCTCGCGTGCGGTCGACCTTGGCGTGATCGATCCCTATGTCGCCTGGTACGGCAGCGTCGCGCTGATCGTGTTCGGCCACGTCGTCGCGGTGCTCGCCGCCCACGCCGCGGCGCTGCGACTGTTCGGTTCGCGGCGCAGCGCGCTCGTCAGCCAGTTGCCGATGACCGCGCTGATGGTCGCCTACACCACCCTCAGCCTCTGGATCCTGGCGCAGCCGATCGTCGGATAGGGCCTGCAGACGCACTGGGAGGGCACACCATGGTCACGGCGGCTTCGGCCGCTGTGTCTGCATCCAGGCCTGGTGGGCCGCGTCGCTCGTCGACCAGTGCAGATGGACGATGCGGAACTGCTCGCCGACCCGCCGCACGATCGCGGTCTCGAGCGTCGTCTGGTCGATCGGCTTGCCGTCGCTGCGCGCGCCAGTGACGCGGTAGGTGCTGAGAACCCAGCGCTCGGCACCTTCGCCGCCGACGCGCCGGCTTTGCAGCGCCCAGCTCGACGCGACCGCCATGTCGATGTCGAACGGCAGATGCTGCAGCGCGTACGACTCGACGGTCGGATCGACCGCGCCGAACTCGAACACGACCAGGCTGCGATCGAGAAAAGACAACGCAGCGGCGGTGTCCTTGCGCTTCAATGCCGCATGGAAGCCGTCGACCGCATCGGCCGGGATGCGCATCGTCTGGCTCTGCGCAGCGGTCGCGCCTAGCGCGAGCGCGACGGTGCAGAGGAGCACGCGCCAACGAGGCTGCGAACCGGGGATCGAGACCATGCCTTCAGCCGAGCGCGCCCGACGGCGCCAGGCGCGACGTCGGTGCCGATGCAGCCGGGTCGATCTCCTCGACCACGAAAACGTCGCGCGCCTCGATGCCGTCGACCGGCTCGCCGGTCGCATCGACCGCGATCTCGGTCTCGGTGTTGCCGGCCACGCGGTAGACGCTCGAGAAGCGCTTGCCGGCCAGGACGGTCAGGCGCCAGCCCTTCAGCATGTCGGGCGCCGGCGGGCTGCTGCGCGGCCCGATCGGACCGATGCGCAACGTGAAGCGGCGACCGTCCGCGGCCGCCGCGCCGAGGTCGACGACGATGCCGGTGAAGCGGCGCAGCGCCGGGTTGATGTCGGGCTCATGGCCAGCCACGCGAACGCCGTCGCAGCAAGCGGGAAGTGCTCGATCGATCGACGCAGCGGCACGCGGGGTCGCCGGCGCGGCCACACCGGCGCCCGCCGCGATCACGGCGATCACGGCGAGGACGGCGCAGGTGCGCTGGAGCGCAGGAGTGGGCATCGTAAGGACGTTGGCGCTGATGCGACGACTTCGTCCGAGTGCATCGGCGCCGCAGTGTAAGTCGCGCCCCTCGACGCGATCGATCGGCTTCGTGCCGCGCCCGAAGCCCATCGCAGCACCGGCGCGAGGGCATCGCCCTTGCGGCGATTACCTCTGTGGAAGCGAGCATAGTGATTTCCCTGAACCGGGATGCTTGGCCTCTCCCGTTTGCCGTGCTGCCGTCACCATGGGAGCCACGCTCGACTGGCCTGTCGTGACCACCTCTTTTCGCCCTTCCTTCCGCTTGCCGGACCCGACCCGAATCCTTCGGTGCGCCGGCTCGCTCTTCGTCGCGATCGGCCTTGCCGGCTGCGGCGAGCCACCGGTCCCGCTGGTTTCTGCCTCGGGGTTCGATCCGCAAGCGATGGTCGCGCCGGAGCGCATCGCCGCCCCATCGACCACGCGCGCACACGAGACAGCTGCGCCGATGGCCAACCAACCCGCACATCCGCGCGACCTGAAGTTGCTCGGGACGACGATCGGCGCGCGCGGCGCGTTCGCGGTCGTGCGACGTGACGGCTCGCCGCAGTCGTTCCAGCTACGCGTCGGCGATGCCGTCGATGGCCGCGTCGTGACCGCCATCGAGTTCGATCGCATCGTGCTGGGGTCGGACGCTTCGCGTGGCGACGGCACCGCCGCAATCGTTCATCTCGACATCGCAGCCGCGACACCCTTGCCCGCCGAGCCGCCTGCCCAGGCGCCGACCGCGGGCGCTGCGACGCCGGCACCGATCTACACCGAGCCAGAGACCGTCGTGGCCGGACACTGAGCAACACCGGGCGCGGCCCGGCCGCAGCCCCATAACGAGAGCAACCGGAGACAAGTATGAAAAGCATCTTCAAGCAACCGGCCCGGCGCCTGCCGCGCTGGGGCGGCGTCGCCATCGCGGCCGGCGTCATCGCGCTGTTCGCGTCATCGCGCGCGCAGGCCGCGTCGTTCTGCGAGCCGGGACCGGGCGACCGGCCCGAGACCGGCCTGCAGGGTTCGGTCACGCTGGCCGAGCGCACCGCGCCGGGCGGCTTCCAAGGGCACTGGTGCGGGGCCCGCAAGGTCGCCCAGCACACGCTGTTCGACCGCGGCAGCTTCGGCGATCTGCAGCTCAAGGGCCAGTGCGTCTACGCGAGCATGCGCGACCCGTCGAACCTGAACGCGCTGACGACCGGCACGGCGGTGCTCGATGCGCGCGTGCCGTCGAACCTGACGATCCCGCCCGACCCGAACAACCCGAACGGCCGCATCCTGCGCACGCGCGCGATGATCCGCGCCTACTCGGCGCTCGAGCTGTCCGGCAACCTGCTGGTCGGCGCCTTCAAGGACTTCGGGCCGACGGTCAACGGCGTCGCGACCAATCCGCTCGACGTCTACGACGTCAGCGACTGCCTGAACCCGGTTCTGCTGTCCGGCACCTACGACACCGCCGGCGGCAACCACGACGGCTGGCTCACGCCCGACGGCAAGACCTACTACGGCATTCCGTTCGGCGGCGTGCGCGTGCTGTCCGGACCGGTCAATGCGCAGGTCACGAACCCGGCCCGCATCGACATGCACGTGACCGACCTGTCGGACCCGCGCAACCCAAAGCACGTGATGACGTGGAACCGGTTGTCGCTGCCGCCCGAGGTGCTGGCGCTCAACACGCGCGTGCTCGCAGCGACCAACTTCCACGACGTCAGCACCAACGAGGCCGGCACCCGTGTCTACATGGCGCTCTACGGCGGCAACAACTCGCTCGGCGGCAACAACAACAACCCGGTCCCGGAGCAGAACCAGCGCTGCTCGAATGGCCTGCTGATCCTCGACTCGAGCGACATCGTCAACCGCGCCGCCAATCCGAAGCTCAAGTACATCAGCTTCCTGTCGTGGTGCGACCAGCAGATCGACCCCGACTTCGGCGACGGCTCGACGGCCTCGTCGCACGCAACCGAATACGTGCGGCACGAGAACGGCAAGGAGTACATCGTCAGCACCGACGAGTCGGCCGGCGGCCTCGCCGGCAACGCGTCCGGCATGTGCGCGCAGCGCACCTACGGCCGGATGATCGACATCTCGGACGAGCGCAGCCCGAAGGTCGTCGGCACGTTCAAGCCCGACGTCAACAAGCCCGAGAACTGCGCAGCGAACCTCGCCGCCGACACCGACGGCGGGATGATCCACTACCTCGGCTTCGACGACCGCAACCACATGCGGCTCGCGATCTACGCCGGCGCCAACCAGGGCATGCGCTTCGTCGACTGGCGCGATCCGGCGAATCCGAAGGAAATCGCGTACTACGTGAAGGAGCGCCACACGACGACCGCCGTCGGCGAGACCGACTTCACCCGGCCCGACCCGCGCTACGACGCCGAGAACTGCCTCTACTACACCGGCTGGAACCAGGGCGGTCTGGTCTCGGTCGAGCTGACGAACCCCGAGTACAACCCGTGCCTGCGCCGCCACCCGAGCGGCGGCGGCTGGCTCGCCGGCGGCAAGGGCAAGGACAAGACCCACATCTCGTTTGATGTCGTCCGGGGTGCGAGCGGCCCGGCCGGCGAATTCCAGCTGAAGGACATGGGCGCGAAGGTCGAGATCCGAATCAACCGGTTCTCCATGCTCGGCAGCGTGCACAACGCCTGCGGCAGCGTCCCGGCGAAGGCGAACTCGGTCCAGTTCGAGGGCACCGGCACCTACAACGGCGCGAACGCGGGCTTCCGGGTCTGCGTGCAGGACAACGGCGAAGGCAGCAAGGCAAGCGGGCCGGACCAGTTCCACCTCGCCTGCACGGCGGGCTGCAACTACACGATCGGCGGCGCGCTCGGCGGCGGCAACTTCCAGGTGGTGCAGGAGTAGGGGCGACCCGGCGGTCGCCACGCGGCTCGGTCAGCC
>JBDSAB010000034.1:0-9405 GCA_039922395.1 Caldimonas sp. | reverse complement strand
TGCAGATCCGATGGCGTGCGCATGCCCGCGATGATAGGTGGGCGATGCAGCGCGGCGCGTTTGTGGATGAGGAGTCGGATGAGCTTCCGAAGGGGAGTCCACGCATCCCGAAGCGTTCGGTGCGAAGGCCCCCATGCAGCACGCTCGAAGATTCCCTCTCAAGGGGGGACTGGGGGCCGCGCCGCATGCACGCCGTGCGATCATTTCCCATGTTCGCCGTCGGCGTGGTCGACTCGCTGATCTATCCCATCATCGATGCGGCGACGACCCTTCTCGCGTCAGCGGTTCGGTCGCTCGAGATTGCAGTGCGAGAAACGGTCGCCTAAAGTTTGTGCGTGATGTCTGAGTCAATGAACGAAAGCAGCGATCGCCGATCCTCCAGCGAGGCGGAGACCGGCGAGACGCTCGCGCCTGAAATCGTCAAGCTGCTGCTGCTGTGTGGTGCGGATGTTCGCGAGGCCGATCGGACGACGGTCACCTTGCCGAACGAAGCCACCCGCCCGCGCCTCGCCGACCGGCGCGACGGCGATCGGCGCCATCTCGAGCGTCGCTTCAACGAGCGGCGGCACGACGAGCGTCGGGCGGCCTAGGTCTTCGTCTTCACTTCCACTGGGTTCTGCCGTCGATGCCGACGGCTGCGATTGCTAGCGATGCGTCCGCGAGCGGATGGTTGGCGGCGCAGGCGCGTTGTCGGCTGGGGCGCGCTCGAGTACCGCGTGGTCGCTCTTGCGGATCCCACCGCATGCCTTCAGCACGGCGAGCACTTCGGGCGAAAGCACCTCTCTCGGGTCACGATCAAGGGTTCTGCGTTCGACGGGATGGTGGTTCATGACGGCATCACCTCGCTCTTCTTCAGTGCATAAAGAGTAGGCGGCGGTTCGTCGCATCGCCGTAGGACACGGTCGCATGCGAGCCCAGGCGATGCCGCACGCGGACACCTGACTCGTGGTTCTGTCAGCAATTCTTGACAGCGGTCATGGCACCGCGCAACGCACTTTCCTATCCTCGCGTGAAGCCGTGGGGTCGTGCCGACCCGAAACGCGCGAACCTTCGGGAGCGACGATGAAAGTGGCAGTGATTGGCGCGGGCGCCATTGGCGGTTTGGTGGGCGCGCGGCTCGCGAAAGCGGGCGAGGACGTCACGTTTCTGGTCCGCGGTGCCAACCTCGAGACCATTGCCGCGCACGGTATCAAGCTGATCGAAAAGGACGGCGCCGAGCATGTCGAGCGCCATGTCCGTGCGACCGACGACTACGCACAAGCCGGCCCGCAGGACGTCGTCGTCCTGGCGGTCAAGGCGAATCAGGTCGACGCGGTGGCATCGAAGGTGCCGTTGCTGTTAGGCCCAGAGACCGTCGTCGTGACGATGCAGAACGGCATTCCGTTCTGGTACTTCCATCGCCAGCCCGGGCCGCTCGAAGGGCGCCAGGTCGTGAGCGTCGATCCGACCGGCCGCCTGATCGAGTCGATCCCGGCCGAGCGCCTGATCGGTTGCGTCGTCTACCCGGCCTCCGACCTGGTTGCGCCCGGCGTGGTCAGGCATGTCGAGGGCAACCGCCTGCCGCTCGGCGAGCTGGACGGGAGCCGCAGCGCGCGCGTCCAGCGTGTCGCGGCTTCTTTCGAACGCGCCGGCTTCAAGTCTCCCGTGCTCGACGACATCCGCTCCGAAATCTGGCTGAAGCTGTGGGGCAACCTGACCTTCAATCCGATCAGCGCGCTGTCGCACTCGACGCTGGAGGGCATCTGCCGCTATCCGCTGACCCGCGCGTTGGCCGCGTCGATGATGGGCGAGGCCGAGCGCGTCGCCAACAAGCTCGGCATCTCGTTCCGCGTCTCGCTCGAAAAGCGCATCGCCGGCGCCGAGAGCGTCGGGGCCCACAAGACCTCGATGCTGCAGGACATCGAGGCCGGCCGCGCCCCCGAGATCGATGCGCTGGTCGGCTCGGTGATCGAGCTGGCGCGGCACACCGAGACGCCGACGCCGCACATCGATGCGGTCTACGCGCTGGTCAAGCTGCTGTCGACGACGATGGAGGAGCGGCAGGGTCGTCTGCAGATGGCGTGACGCGCCGGCGCAGGTCGCGCAAGCCGACGTCGACTTGCCGACCTCGAGCGGCTCGCAGACCGCGGCCGCGAGAATGCCCGCATGACCACTGCATCCAAGCCCGCTGCCGCGCTGTCCGGGACCGCGTTCGCCACGCTGCTGCTGATCGCGCTGATGATGGGCGCCAACCACGTCGCCGCGCGCCTCGCGTTCGACAACGGCGTCGATGTCGCCACCGCGGTCTGCTTCCGCAGCACGATCACCGCAGGCGTCGTCGCGCTGCTGATGTGGCGCCAGCGGGTGCCGTTGCAGCTCTCGGCACGGCACCGTCGCGCACTGCCGGCGATCGGGCTGCTGGTCGGCCTGCAGAGCCTGTCGCTCTACTCGGCGGTGGCGCGCCTGCCGGTCGCACTGGCCTTGCTCGCGTTCAACACCTATCCGCTCTGGACCGCACTGTGGGCGCGCCTCTTCTACGGGCATCACCCGGAGCCGCGTGTCGTTCGCGCGATGCCGGTGATGCTCGTCGGCCTGGCGCTCGCGCTCGACGTGTTCGGCGCCGCGTCGGGGCTTGGCGCAGTTGCGCAATGGGGGCAGATCGGCGTCGGCGTGGCATTCGCCCTCTTTGCGGCGGCGACGTTCGGGATGGCGCTGGTTTTGACCCAGCACGAGGCCGGCGATCTCGACGGGCGCCTGCGCACCGTGAGCACGATGGGGCAGGTCGCGGTGCTCGCACTCGCTGGCGTCGCGGTGCAGGGCGGCTTTCATTTGCCGCAGGCCGCGGTCGGCTGGGCCGGCCTGGCGGCGCTCACATTCCTCTACGGCACCGCGTTCACGATCATGTTCACGGTGCTGCCGCGCCTCGGCGTGGTCGGCAACTCCGCGATCATGAACATCGAGCCGATCTTCGCGCTCGTGCTCGCCTGGGCCGTCCTCGGCCAGACGATCGCGCCGATGCAGGTCGGCGGCGGCTTGCTGGTCGTCGCGACGGTGATGTTCCTCGGGCTGCGGCGACGGCGAATCGCCTGATCGCCCGGCGTCGGACCGTCAGGTCGGGATCACCGCTTGCAGCTTGCGGGCGAGTTCGAGCATCTGCGGCGTCATGTCGGTCTCGGCGCCGCGGACCGGCGGGCCGAGGAAGAACGTGTCGCGTCCGCGTTGCGCCACGATGCGGTGCCCGTCGGAGCCCTGCGAGCGGGCGTAGATGATGGTGTCGCAGCTGTCGCTGAGCAGCACCTTGTTGCCCGCCTGGGATTGGGCTTCGAAGAAGTTGCTGCCCTTCGGCGCCTCGGCAAGTATCCACATGTCGGTTTCCTTTGCCGGTGCAGTGCGGCGGAGTGAAAGGGGTGCGTGCGTAATGTGCCCGAGCGGCAGCGGGTCGAGACGATGGGCCGCCGCGCTGCATCCGGTTCGCGGCCGGACGTCACGAAGGCAGGATTGTTGCGCTGCAGCAAAAATGTCTTGCGTTCGTCGGAATTGCCTCTAGAATCCTGTTTGTTGCAGCGCACCATTCGACTGCACCCCTCAATCACAAACGGAGTTGCACCATGGTCACAGCTGAACAGTTCATGAGCGCCCACAAGGCCAATCTCGAAATCCTCATCGGCCTTCAGGGCAAGGCTTTCGAAGGCATCGAGAAGCTGGTCGCGTTGAACGTCGCGACGGCGAAGAGCGCCGGTGCCGAAACCGCCGAGGCGGTTCGTGCCGTCCTCTCGGTGAAGGATGCCCAGGAGCTGGTCGCGCTGCAGACCAGCATGATGCAGCCGAACGCCGAGAAGGCGACCGCCTATGCGCGTCAGGTCTATGACATCGCCATGGCGACGAACGCCGACGTCGTCAAGGTCGTCGAAGCGACTGCCGCGGATGCGAAGGCCCAGTTCATGGCCGCCGTCGACACCGCCGTCAAGAACGCGCCGGCCGGCAGCGAGAACGTGGTCAGCCTGGTCAAGTCGGCGATGGCCGGTGCGACCAACGCCTATGACGGTTTCCAGAAGGCCGCCAAGCAGGCCGCCGGCGTCGCCGAATCCAACATGCAGGCGATGTCGACGCAAGCGCTGCGCGTCGCCCAGCTGCCGACCGCGAAGGCGAAGCGCGCGGCCTGAGCCAGCGGCTTCCTGCGGATCGAACGGCTCGCTTCGGCGAGCCGTTTTTCGTTTGTCAGCACGCTCGCGGACGATGCTCGGACTTCCATCGGCCTCCTGGAGGTTTCGCCGCGCGCGCATGGGCGCGCGCCGGCCGGACGCACGGGTCCGGAGCTGTTGATCACTCATTTGGCGCTGTTCTCCTACAGCCACGGGCCGGCTTTGTGGATCACAGTCGGGGCACTGCAGGAGCGCACGATGCCGCCAGACGTCCTTCGTCCGACCCACCCGAAAGCCGAGTGGGTCCGGCGCTTTGCTTATCGAGCCATGCTCGTGCAGCCGGCGATCGATTCGATCTCGGCCGTGATGATGGCCGACAGCCAGTTCGACGATGCCTGCGACCTCGAGCCCGAGGACGCCGCCGAGATCCATGCGGCGCCTCCGGCTGAAGGCGGCTCCGAGGAGCTGCCTTAGGGCCGGCGATCGAGGCCTTCGAGGAGGCCCCGCGCCAACGGCGCCTGAGTACCCGATCCGCTCGCTGTCAGCATGCGCTGTTTGGCCTCCCTGATCATTCGGGTGCGCTTGGAGATGGCAAGCCGGATCAGGCGATTGACGACGGTGCGCTTCATTGGTTTCCCCTGTTGAGCGTCCGGGTGTCGGGCGGATCCAGACAATACGCCGCAGTCGCTTCGACTGCCAGCGAAGAAGCGTTTGGTAACGGATTAAGTGCCTTGGCCCTGACTCCGACGGGGTCGGAGCATCCGATGAATGGATACGCCGCGATCTCGACGGCGACGAAGTGAGCGCCATGTCCACGTCAGCCCTTCCCATCGAACGCCGTCGGGTCCTGAGACGGCTTGCGTTCGGCCTTGGCGCCCCCTGGTCGACCGGCGTGCTGGCTCAGACCGGCCCGAAAGCTCCGACGCTCGCGACGAAGCCCATTCCGTCGACCGGCGAGGCGCTGCCGGTGGTCGGCCTCGGCACCTGGATCACCTTCAACGTCGGCAACGACCGCCCCGCGCGTGACGGCTGCACCGAGGTGGTGAAAGCGTTCTTCGAGGCCGGCGGGCGGATGATCGATTCGTCGCCGATGTACGGCTCGTCGCAGCCCGTCGTCGGATACGCCCTCGGCCGGGTCGCGCCCGCACCGAAGGTGTTTGCAGCCGACAAGGTCTGGACGTCGTCCGGGCCGCGCGGACCGGCTCAGATCGAGGAATCGCGCCGGCACTGGAACGTTGCCCGCTTCGATCTGCTGCAGGTCCACAACCTGCTGAGCTGGGAAGAGCACCTGCCGACCCTGTTCGCGATGAAGGCCGGCGGCCGCCTGCGCTATGTCGGCATCACCACCTCGGAGGGCCGGCGCCATCGCGAGATCGAGGACGTGATGCGCCGCCATCCGCTCGACTTCGTGCAGGTCACCTACAACCTGCTCGATCGCGCGGTCGAGCAGCGCATCCTCCCGCTCGCCCGCGAGCGCGGCATCGCGGTGATCGCGAACCGGCCGTTCCGCGAAGGAGCGCTGTTGCGCGATCTGAAGCGGCATCGGCTGCCGGGCTGGGCTGCGGAGATCGACTGCACGAGCTGGGCGCAGGTCGCCCTGAAGTTCATCGTCTCGCATCCGGCGCTGACCTGCGCGATCCCGGCGACGAGCAGCGTCGCCCACGTGCGCGAGAACATCGCGGCGGCGACCGGCCGGATGCCGGACGGCGCGCTGCGCCAGCGCATGGCCGCGCATGTGGATGCCTTGTAGCCGGCCGGGATCGCGCCGATGACGGAGTGGTGGACCTATCGGCTGTCCGACTTCCTGATGTTCTCGGCGCGCACCTATCGGCGCCTGTTCGAGCTCTACAACACCGAGGTCTGGCCGCTGCCGGTCGTGGCGTTCATCGGCGGCGCTCTCGGGCTGGCGATCGCGTGGCGCCGGGTAGGCGTCCCAGTTTTCGCTGTGCCGATCGGGCTGACCTTGCTGGCCGCATGCTGGCTTTGGATCGCCTGGGCGTTCCACCTTCAACGTTACGCCACGATCCTCACAGCCGCGCCGTGGTTCGCCGCGGCATTCGCGCTCGAGGCGCTGACCTTGATCGCGATCGGCATGATCGGCGTCCGACGTCAGGCGCCGTCGATCTCGGGCTGGCGGCGCAGCTCGGGGCTCGGCCTCTTCGGTTTCGCCGTCCTCGGCTACCCGTGGATCGGCGTCATGCTCGGCCGGCCACTGTCGCAGGCCGAGGTTTTCGGGATGGCGCCCGATCCGACCGCAATCGGCACGCTCGGCGTGCTCCTCTTGACGGCTTCAGGTGAGGGCGGCGCGCGGCGCTTCACCCACGCGATGACGTGGCCGATTCCGTTCGTCTGGTGCCTCGTCAGCGGCGCCACCTTGTGGACGATGGACGCGCCCGAGGCGCTCTTGCTGCCGCTTCTCGCCGCCACTGCGCTCGCGGTGGCGATCGGCTCGCGCCGTTCAAAGCACACTGCCTGAACCGAGCAGGTAGTGCGCTGGTGTGCCGCGACATCGCGGCGCCGGCTTGCGCGTCAGGTGCGCCCGCCGGGTGTCGGCGACGACGTTCGCACCATCCGCGGCTCGTCGGCATTCGCGTTGTCGCGTGCGACCCGCAGCGCGCCCCCTTCGGCCACGACACGGGTGCCGACTGCGATCGACTGGGCCTGGTGGAAGACGCGGCTGCTGCCGTCTTCCATGCGCACGCGCACGTCGTAGCGCGTCTCGCTGCGCACCCGCTTCTCGACCTCGTGGCCGGCCAGACCGCCGCCGATTGCACCAAGCACCGTCATCGCCGTCTTGCCATTGCCGCCGCCGACCTGGTGGCCGACCACGCCGCCGAGCACACCGCCGGCGACCGCACCGACGCCACTGCCTTCGCCCTTTTCCTGCACCGCGTTGACCGATTCGACGACGCCGCAGCTCGCGCACAGCGCCGCCGGCGTGGTCGCAAGCCGGGTCGGCGTCGCGGCCTCGGTTGCCGTGCCGGTCGCGACGGTGGTCCGGTTCTGGCGCGGTGCCTTGGCCGGCGCCGATGCTGCCGGGTTGACCGGCCGGGTCGAAATGCCGGCGAGCGGGGCGGCGGTGGTAGCGACCAGGGCAGACGGCGCTGCGGCCGGCGCCACGGCGATGGGCTGTGGCGCGCTGCGCATGACCAGGGCGCCGGCGAGGCCGGCGGTGACGGCGCCGAGCAGGCCGCCACCGATCCAGACGGCACGGGGCACGGCGCTCATCGAGCGCGCGGGGACGGGGGAATCGTGCGAAGCAGAAGACATGGAGTGTCCTGAAAGGGAGACTCCGCTCTATCGGCCGCGGCGGTCAGGGGTTGACCGCCCGGTGTGTCAGGTGTGTCCGGTGGTGTCGCGATGCGGCCGGGACGGTTTCGCCCCGTTGCGCCTTTCAACCGGCGCTTGCATCCGCAAGCTGCTGCAGCGCCGCGGCGTCGAGCCGGAGCGTCATCGCGTTCAGCAAATCGTCGAGCTGCGCCGTCGACGTCGCGCTGGCGATCGCCGAGGTGACCGCCGGCTGCGCCATCAGCCAGGCGAGCGCGACGGTCGCCGGCCGGCTGCCGAGCCGCTCGGCCGTCGCGTGCAGCGCGTCGAGCACGCGCAAGCCGCGCTCGGTGAAGTGGCGCTTGACGCCGCCGGCGCGCGCCCGGCCGGCGGCATCTTCGGCGCGCCGGTACTTGCCGGACAGAAAGCCGCTGGCGAGCGAGAAATACGTGGCGACGCCGATCTCGTGGCGAGCGCAGGTCGCAGCGAGCTGGTCCTCGAAGCCGCCGCGCTCCATCAGGTTGTAGAGCGGCTGCAGGCACTCGTAGCGCGCACCGCCGGCGGCCGCGCTCGCGGCGACCGCTGCATCGAGGCGCTCGGCGCTGTAGTTCGAGGCGCCGATCGCGCGCACCTTGCCGTCGCGCACCAGCCGATCGAACGCGGCCAGCGTCTCGTCGAGTGGCGTCTTCGGGTCATCCTCGTGCGCGTAGTACAGATCGATGCGCTCGACCTGCAGACGACGCAATGAATCCTCCGCGCCGCGCTCGATCTGCGCGCGCGTCAGGCCCTTGCCGAGGCCGGGCATCTCCATGCCGACCTTGGTGGCGACGATCATCCGACCCCGCTGACCGCTCGCGCGCAGCCATCGGCCGATCACGCTTTCCGACTCGCCGCCGGCGTGGCCCGGCACCCACGCCGAGTACATGTTCGCGGTGTCGATGAAGTTGCCGCCGGCCTCGGCGTAGCGGTCGAGCAGCGCGTGCGAGGTCGCCTCGTCGACGGTCCAGCCGAACACGTTGCCGCCAAGACAGAGCGGCGAGACGGAGAGGCCGGAACGGCCGAGGGGGCGCTGTTGCATCGCATGGATCCCCAGTCGTGAGCGAACGCGGGTTATCCCACGTTTGCGATCAACGGGCCGGCCGCGCGGTGCCGCTCAGTTCTTGTCGGGGTTCTGCGCCAGCCACTGCTTGTAGCCGTTGCAGATCAGCTCGGCCTGGAACGCGCCGATCGTGCCCGAGCCGAACACGAAATCGATCGTCCGTTTCAGTTTGCCTTCGAGCGTGGTCGCGCGCAGCTGACCCGCTTCGCTGCGGCAGGCGTCTCGCGACACGTGCCACTTCTCGACGACGGCGGTCTTCGAGGTCGTCACGGCCATGCCGATCACCGTCGCGGCGGGCTTGCCGTCCTCGGTCGTCGTCTGCTCCAGCGAGCCGCGCTGGATGTAGGTCTTGGTGTCGCTGGTCTCGCCGGCAACGAACCAGCGGCTGTCCGGCTCGGCGGCGGCAGACAGGCAGGCGAGGCTCAGGGCAACGGCGAGAAGGGTCTTCATGGGCGGCACGGAGGCAGTCCGAAATTAGCCAAAAAGGATAAACGGAGTCGCCAACCCCGGCAATCGGGCTTTCAAGCCCTGGGCGAGCTCACCCCGCGGAGTGCAGAAGTCCGAGAACAAGCTCGGCGCCGGCGGAACGCTGGCGGCCAACTTCGTCGCGAAGGCGGCGCCGGACGGCTACACGATCCTGATCCACCACAACGGCATGGCGACGGCGCCCGCGCTCTACCGCAAGCTGCCGTTCGACCCGCTGACCGACTTCGAGTACGTCTCGCAGCCCGTCGACGTGCCGATGACCTTGCTCGGCCGCAAGGACCTGCCGCCGAACAACCTGCAGGAGCTCATCACCTACCTGAAGGCCAACGCATCGAAGATCAACCTGGCGCATGCCGGCCTGGGCGCGGTCTCGCACCTGTGCGGCATGGTGTTCCGCCAGGCGATCGGCGTCGAGCTGCAGACCGTGCCGTA
>JBDSAB010000033.1:0-7544 GCA_039922395.1 Caldimonas sp. | reverse complement strand
AATCTGCAGAGAACACTTCGATGAGCCATCCATCTCCACCCGTCCCAGCGCCCGAAATCATCCGCACTTACACAGCGTTCTCGGCCACGCGCCGCCTCGCGCACGGCACGCTGAGTGAAGTGGCGCTGCGCGCCAAACGCGAGCTCGACCGCGTCGAGGCGCCACAACTCCTGGTCTTCGACGATTCGACCGGCGCCGTCGTCGACATCGACCTGCGCGGCAGCGTCGCCGAGGTCACCGGGCGGGCGGTGAGCCACGGGCCGGCCGCCCACACGCCCGCTCCGGCCCCCGGCCCCCGCGGCCCCGGCCGGCCCCGCCTCGGCGTGGTCGCGCGCGAAGTGACACTGTTGCCGCGCCATTGGGAGTGGCTCAATCGACAGCCGGGCGGCGCCTCCGTCGCGTTGCGCAAGCTGGTCGAGGAGGCACGGCGCGGCGCGAGCGGACCGGACCGCGTCCGCGAGGCGCGCGAGGCGACCTATCGCTTCATCAGCGCGATGGCCGGCAACGAGGCGGGTTTCGAAGAAGCGACGCGCGCGCTCTTCGCGGGCCGGCGGGCCGACTTCGAGGCGCACAGCGCGGCATGGCCGGAAGACGTGCGCGAGCACGCGGTGCGCCTCGCCGCGCCGTCGTTCGACACGGCACCTTCAGCCTGAACAAGCGTTGGTCTGCCACGCGGTCGGTTCGGCGTACGGCCGGGGCGTCAGGCATTGCGGTGGCGCCTGGTTCCGAGATGGCACAGGGGGTTGCCCGACAGACGACGTGCGCAGGCGGCTCACGAGGCCGTCGCGTGCACCTGCCAAGAAAAAGGCGCCCGGCCGTCGCAGGCGGGCGCCCTCCGTCAAGCCCGATCGTCAGCCGAGCTTCACCGGCACGAAGATCTTCTCGCCGTCACGCTGCACCAGCAGGGCCACGCTCTTTGGCTTGCCGCTCAGCACGTTCTTGACCTGGTCGACCGACTGCACCGGCCGGCCGTTGATCGCGAGCAGCACGTCGCCAGCCTCGATACCGGCACGCGCCGCCGGGCCGCCGACGTTCTCGACCACCATGCCCTGCTCCACCTTAGCGGCGCGGCGCTCTTCCGGCGTCAGCGGGCGCAATGCGACGCCGAGCTCGCCGCCGGGCACCTGGCCGGCGTCGGCCACTTGCCTGGTATCCGTGTCGCCACTGCCGAGCTTGGCCTCGACGTCGCGCGGCGTCTTGTCGCGCCACACCTTGAGCTTGACGCTCTCGCCCGGTGAAGCGAGCCCGATCAGGCTCGACAACTCGCCCGAGCGGACGACCGGTTGGCCGTCGACCTCGGTGATCACGTCACCCGACTTCAGGCCGGCCGCCGCGGCCGCGCTGTTCGGCGCGACGTTGGCGACGAGCGCGCCGTCCGGACGCTTCAAGCCGAACGAATCAGCCAGCGACTGGTTCAGGTCCTGCACCGTGACGCCGAGGCGCGCATGCGAGGCCTTGCCGGTCGCCACGATCTGGTCCTTGACCTTGAGCGCGACGTTGATCGGGATCGCGAACGACAGCCCCTGGAAGCCGCCGCTGCGCGAATAGATCTGCGCGTTGATGCCGACCACTGCGCCGTTGCCGTCGAACAGCGGACCGCCGGAGTTGCCCGGGTTCACCGCCGCGTCGGTCTGGATGAACGGCACCACCGCGTCACCCGGCAGCGAGCGGCCCTTCGCGCTGACGATGCCCTGCGTCGCGGTCTGCTCGAGCCCGTACGGTGCGCCGATCGCGAGCACCGGGTCGCCGACCTCGATCTGGCGCGCATCGCCGAGCCGCACGGTCGGCAGGTCCTTTGCGTCGATGCGCAGCACCGCGATGTCGGTCGTCGTGTCGATGCCGAGCACCTTCGCGCTGTACTCGCGGCGGTCGCTCAGCTTGACCGTCACGTCCTTGGCTTCGCGCACGACGTGCGCATTCGTCAGGATCAGGCCATCCGAGCTGATGATGAATCCCGAGCCCATGCCCCTGAACGGCACGCCGTCATTGCCGCGCTGCCCCCGCTGCGCGCCGGGCATGCCGGGCATCCCGCGGAAGAAGCGGAAGAACGGATCGCCTTCCATGCCGGGCGGCAGGCCCTGCTCCTCGGCGCTGACCGCATGCGTGCCGGCGACGCTGACGCCGACGACGGCCGGTCCGGCCTGCTTGACGATCGCGCGGTAGTTCGGGACCAGGCCCTGCGCCTGCACCATCGGCACGGCCGGCGCGACCGCTTCGGTCGGCGCGACTGGCGCCGCGGCGGCGACCTTCTGATCGTGCTTGAGCCAGTTCGGCGTCAGGCTGAAGGCGCCGGCGGTGCCGACGACCGTGACACCGGCCGCGAGCAGTGCGGCACTCAACGAATTCATCTTCATGACAACCTTCCTTTGGTTCGAGGGGCGGGACGCCCGCTGATCCGGAAGATAGGGTTGCCCGGTTAGGCCTCGATTAGCGATCGGTTAAGGCAACGTTAAGACCGAGACGGCGCGGTGCTGGCTCGTCACGCCGCATTCACCGCCGAGGACGCGGCCGGCGGGGCATCGACACTCGTCGCGAGCGCAGCCGATTCGGGCGTCGCGGCCGCGAAGCGCACCGTCACCCGCAAGCCCCCCATTGGCGCATCCTCCAGCGCCAGCTCCGCGCCGTGGCGATCGGCGACGCTGCGCACGATCGCAAGGCCGAGCCCACTGCCGTCCGCGTCGGCGCCCGAGCGCCGGTAGAAGCGGTCGAAGACGCGCTCCCGGTCGGCGGGCGGGATGCCCGGCCCGGGATCGTCGACGCGCAGCCGCACCGCGTTGCCCTCACGGCCGACGCCGACCTCGATCCGCGAACCGGCCGGCGAATACCGCACTGCGTTGTCGATCAGATTGCGGGCCAGCGCACTCAACGTGCTGCGCTCGCCACGAACGATGCAACCCGGCTCTGCATCGAACGCCAGCAGGCTGCCGCGCGACGTCGCGTAGGCGTGCGTCGCCGTCAGCGCCTCGCGGACCAGTTCGCCGAGGTCGATCGGTTCCAGCGCACCGCGCGCCGCGCCAGGCTCGCTGCGCGCAAGGGTCAGCAACTGCTCGACGAGGCGCGCGGCGCGCTCGATCCCGGCGCCGAGCGCGTCGACCGCGACCGCACGCGCCGCCTCGTCCGGGGCGCGGCGCAGCAACTGCAACTGCAGCTTCAGCGCGGTCAGCGGCGAACGCAATTCATGCGCAGCGTCGGCGACGAACGCGCGCTGGGTGTCGAGCGAGGCGCCGAGGCGCTCGAGCAGCGCGTTCAGCGCCTGCACCAGCGGCGCCACCTCGTCGGGCAGACCGCCGGTCGGCAGCGGCATCAGAGACTGCTCGTCGCGCTGCCGTACGCCGGCCGCGACGCGCTGCAGCGGCGTCAGGGCGCGCGCCGCCAGCCACCCCATGCCGAGTGCCATCAGCGGCGCGATCGCGAGCAGCGGCGCGACGCTGCGCAGCGCCGCGTTGGCGGCCAGGCGCTCGCGGATCTGCACCGGCTGCGCGACCTGGATCACCCTGTCACGGGTCGCGACGCTGAACGTGCGCCAGACCTGCGGGCCGGCCTTCACGTTGGCGAAGCCGAGCAGCGCACGCGCCGGCAGCTCGGGGTGGCGGCGCGACGCGTACATGCTGCGGCCGTCGACGGTCCAGATCTGGACCACGAAGTCGAGCTGCTCGTCGGTCAAGGTGCCGACCTGGTCGGCGGCGATCTCGCCCTGGTCGCGCAAGGTCAGCGCCATCTGGCGCAACTGATAGTCGAACAGCGCCTCGGTCTCGGCGAGCACGCTGCGATAGGTCACCGTGCCGATCAGCGCTGCGGCGAGCGCGAGCATCGCGAGCAGCGACAGCAGCAGGCGGACCCGGATCGACGTCACTGGGCACCCTTCGGCCTGCGGCCGGTCCCGCCAAGCGCGAGCGAGCCGTCCTTCCGGCGGCCGTGCGCAAGGCTCATGCCGGATCGACCGGCGCCGCGCCGACGCAATAACCGACGCCGCGCACGTTGCGGATGAAGTCGGCGCCGAGCTTCCTGCGCAGCTGGTGGATGTAGACCGAAACCGCGTTGCTCTCGATCTCCTCGCCCCAGCCGTAGAGGCGATCCTCGAGCTGCGCCCGCGACAGCAAGGCGCCGGGCCGCGCCATCAGCGCCTCGAGCACTGCGAACTCGCGCGCCGACAGCAGCACCGGCACGCCCTGGCGGGTGACCTGCCGGGTCGCCGGGTCGAGCACGACGCCGGCATGCGCCAAGGTCGTCTCGGCGCGGCCGCTGTGCCGGCGCAGCACCGCGCGGATGCGCGCATTCAGCTCGTCGAGCTCGAACGGCTTGACGAGGTAGTCGTCGGCACCGGCGTCGAGGCCCGCGACCTTGTCGCCGCGCGCATCGCGCGCCGTCAGCACGATCACCGGGGTGGCATCGCGCCGTGCCCGCAGCGCGCGCAGCACATCGAGCCCGTCGTGCAGCGGCGGTGTCGTCGGCGGACCCGAACCGGGCGGCAAGCCGAGATCGAGCAGCACCAGATCGAAGCGCTCGCTCGAAAGCGTCGTGTTCGCGGCGCCCGCATCGCGGACCCAGTCGACCGCGTGGCCTTCGAGGCGCAACGCGCTGCGCAGGCTCTCGCCGATCATGCGGTCGTCTTCCACCAGCAGCAGGCGCATGGACAGCTCGTCGTGTCGATCATCCAGGAGCGGATGGGCCCCAGTCGACGAAAAGGATACGCTGTGCAAGCAGGTATCGTCGCGACCTTGATCCCGCTGACGCCCCTCCGATGACTGCCACGCTGCGCAACACGCTGTTGTCGTTCCGCGACCTGCTCGCCACCGGCGGCCCGTTCATCCTGATCGCGATCGCGCTGCTGGCGCTGGCCTACTGGCTGCTCGATCCGACCCCGCCGAAGCGCGTCGTGCTGGCGACCGGCCCGGCCCAAGGCGCCTACGCGGAGTTCGGCAAGCGCTACGCCCAGGAGCTCGAGGCCTACGGCATCACCGTCGAGCTGCGCACCACGCAGGGTGCGGCCGAGAACCTGCGCCTGCTGGCCGATCCGAAATCGGGCGTCGACATCGCGTTTGCGCAAGGCGGTGCCGGGGAGAAGCGCAAGGCCGAAGACCCGGACGATCCACTCGTCTCGCTCGGCAGCCTGTTCTACGAGCCGGTCTGGCTGTTCTACCGCTCGGACTCGGCTCAGCGCCTGCTGAAGGCAGAGACCTTGACGAGCCTGAAGCAGCTCGAAGGCTGGCGCTTCAACATCGGCGCGCGCGGCAGCGGTGCGCCGAACCTGATGCTGCGCATGTTCGAGGCGAACGACATGGATCGCAGTGCAGTGACCCTGCTCCGGCTCGAGCAGACGCCGGCCGTGATGGCACTGCTCGCCGGCGAGATCGACGCGCTCGTGTTCGCCTCGGCGCCCGAATCTCTGATGGTCCAGATGCTGCTGAAGACGCCCGACATCCGGCTCTTCAGCTTTGCGCAGTCCGAGGCCTATGCACGCCGCTTTCCGTTTTTGAGCCCGGTCGTGCTGCCGCGCGGCATCGTCGACCTGGCCCAGGACAACCCGCCGCAGGATGTCAAGCTGGTCGCGCCGACCGCCTCGCTGGTCGCCCGAAGCTCGACCCATCCGGCGCTGGTCCAGCTGTTCGTGCAGACCGCCGAGAAGGTGCACGGGGGCGCCGGCTGGTTCCAGCACAAGGGCGATTTCCCGAGCGCGGTCAACACCGAACGTCCGCTGGCCACGGAAGCGGACCGCTTCTACAAGAGCGGCGGTGCGCCGCTGCTGCAGCGCTATCTGCCGTTCTGGCTCGCCAACCTGATCGACCGCATGTGGCCAGTGCTGTTGACGTTGATCGCGATCCTGATCCCGCTTTCGCGCACGGTGCCGCCGCTCTACGAGTTCCGCGTGCGCTCGCGCATCTTCCGCTGGTACGGGCAGCTGCGTGGCGTCGAGGAGGCGATCGGCACGCGGCCCGCGGCGGAGCTGCTCGACGAGCTGCACGGCATCGAGCAGCGCGTCGAGCAGGTCACCGTGCCGCTCAGCTACGCCGACGAGCTGTACGCGCTGCGCACGCACATCCAGATGGTCGGCAACCGCCTGCGCGCGACGATCGCGCCGCCGCAGCCGTCGTTGCCATGAGCCGGTGCGCGGACACTCATCCAGGAGCGCATACCGCAGTGCCCGGTTCGAAGGTGACGCGATGAACGCCGAGCGGCCGCGCGTCGTCGTCATCGGCTGCGGCTTCGGCGGCATCGAGGCGGTGCGCGCGCTGTCGAAGGCGAAGGTCGAGATCACGGTCGTCGATCGCACCAATCACCACCTGTTCCAGCCGCTGCTCTACCAGGTCGCGACGGCCGGCCTCAGCGCGCCGGCGGTCAGCGCGCCGATCCGCCATGCGCTGCGCAAGGAGATGCGACGCGGCAACCTGACGATCCTGCAGGGCGAGGTGACCGCGATCGACGCGGCCCGGCGCCGCGTCGTGCTCGACCGCTCCGACGAAGCGGACGCCGCCGATACGCTGGCCTACGACCACCTGATCGTCGCCTCGGGCTCGACCCACAGCTACTTCGGCCACGCCGACTGGGAGGCGCACGCGCCGGGGCTGAAGACGCTCGCCGATGCATTCGCGATCCGCGCCAAGGTGATCGGCGCCTTCGAGCAGGCTGAACGCTGCACCGATCCGGCGGCGCGCGAACCCTGGCAGACGTTCGTCATCATCGGCGGCGGTCCGACCGGCGTCGAGATGGCCGGCACGATGACCGAGATCGCCCAACACACGCTGCGTGGCGAATTCCGGCGCATCGACCCGAAGCAGTCGCGCGTCGTGCTGATCGAGGGTGCCGACCGCATCCTCGGCACCTTCGTGCCCGAGCTGTCGCAGCGCGCCGCCGAGCAGCTCGCCCGCCTCGGCGTCGACCTGCGCACCGGCTGCAAGGTGACCGGCATCGATGCCGACGGCGTGACCTACGAGACGCGCGACGGCGCGGCGACGGCGAGCCACCGGCTGGCTGCGAAGACCGTGATCTGGGCCGCCGGAGTCGCCGCCACACCGCTCGGCCGCAGCCTCGCCGCTGCGACCGGCGCGACGGTCGACCGCGCCGGCCGCGTCGTCGTCGAACCCGACCTGAGCCTGCCCGACCACCCGGAGATCGCGGTGATCGGTGACCTCGCCGCGGCGCTTAGCCACGGCCCCGGTGAACCGAAGCCGGTGCCCGGCGTCAGCCCGGGCGCGAAGCAGATGGGCCGGACCGCCGCGCAGAATTTGCTGCGCCGCCTGCGCGGCGAGCCGACGCAAGCCTTCCGCTACATCGACTACGGCAACCTCGCGACGGTCGGCCGCAAGGCCGCGGTCGTCGACCTCGGCGTCCCCGGCTTCGGCGCCCTGCGCTTCTCCGGCTTGCTCGCCTGGCTGTTCTGGCTGTTCGCGCACATCTACTTCCTGATCGGCTTTCGCAACCGCCTGACGGTGATGGTCGACTGGGCCTGGGCCTATGTCACGTACGAGCGCAGCGCCCGCGTCGTCGCCCAACCGCCCGCAGTCAGCCGGACGACGCCACTACCGCCCGCAAGCTGAGGGTTCACA
>JBDSAB010000032.1:0-5180 GCA_039922395.1 Caldimonas sp. | reverse complement strand
GATGCCGCGCGTGTAGTCCGGCTGGCCGGGATAGCCGAGTGCCTCGTCGGCGCCCGAGGCGCGGTCGGCGGCGGTGTAGAGCGGCCGGATCGGGATGCCGGAGACGTTGGCGACCTCGCGTTCGTCGCCGACGTCCGCGCGGAATTCGCGCTGCCAGCGTTCTTGCGCCGATTCGGTGTCGGCGAGCAGATGAGGTTCGACGGGCTTGTTCATGTCGGTTCGTCGGCGTCGGCGTCGGCGCTCGCTTCGGCGCGCCGGGCCTCGCGCGCGTATTCGCGCATGCGGGTGGTGATGTCGTCCATCGTGCTGCCGGGGTGGAACACCTCGCGCACGCCGCTGTCGATCAGCGACTTCTCCTCGTTGTCCGGGACGATGCCGCCGACGACGACCCGGACGTGGCCGAGCCCCGCCGCGTTCAGCGCCGTCATCAGCTTGGGAACGATCAGGTGGTCGGTGGCGAGCGACGAGATGCCGATCACGTCGACGTCCTCCTCGAGCGCGAGCTTGACGACGGCCGCGATGCTCTGCCACGGCGGCGTGTAGATCACTTCCATGCCGGCATCGCGGCAGGCCGCGGCGACGATGCGGCTGCCGCGGTCGTGGCCGTCGAGGCCAATCTTCGTGACCAGCACGCGCGGGCGAAAGTCGTCGGGGTTCATGCAGGTTCCTTGGCGATGGCGGCGAGGTTGGCCTTCAGCAGCCCGACGAAGCGGCGGGCGATCCGGTCCGGCGCGAGGCCGCGGTCCTTGCGATACCAGGTCTGGCTCCAGTTGAGCGCGCCCATCAGCATCAGGCGCAGCGTGCTGCGGTCGGTCGGGCGGGTGAGCGGCAGCGCCGTGACGAGGCGGGCGAAGCGCTTCTCGTAGGAGTCGCGCAACTGGATCAGCTCGTCCGCGGCGGCGGGTGCGTCGCTCGGGCGCACGCGGATCACGACCTGCGAGTAGTCGGTCTGGTCGAGCAAGGTCGTCAGGTGGGCGACGCAGGCCGCCTCGAGTCGCTGCCATGGCTCGTCGACCGTCGCGATCGCGGCGTCCACCGCGTTGCCGATGCGCCCGACGCCTTCGCGGTAGACCGCGACCAGCAGCGCCTCCTTGGTCGCGAAGTGGCAGTACAGCGAGCCCGGCAGCATGCCGACCGGACCGACGATCTCGCGGACCGACGCGGCGGCGTAGCCGCGCTGCGCGAACGCGTGGGCTGCCTCGTCGAGCAGGCGGGGCAGCCGGCTCGACGAGCGGCGCGCAGGGGCATCGGCTGGAGCGGCGGGGCGGGCGGAGGGATCGGCAGTTCGCATCGGGGGGAGGGTGGCTTCGACTGTGAAAAGGGTCGTTTCGCCGCTTCATTAAAAAGACAAACACTTGTTTGGTCAAGCCAGCGCGAGAATCGGCGCATGCTGCCGCAGGCGTCCGCGCCGTATCTGTACCAGCGGGCCCGCGCACCGCGCGAGCTCGAGCTTGCCGACATCCCGTGGCTGCGCGGGCTCGAGCCGCACGAGCGCGACCGGGCGTTGTCGGATCTGAAGGTCGTGCAGGTGAACGTCGGCGAGCTGCTCTGCCGCGTCGGCCGGCCGGTGACGTACTGGTTCGGCGTCATCGAAGGCCTGCTGAAGATGAGCAACGACAGCGCGAGCGGGATCCCGATCACGTTCGCCGGCTTGCCGCCGGGCGGCTGGCTCGGTGAAGGGACCGTGATCAAGCGCGAGGCCTACCGCTACAACATCGAGGCGCTGCGCAAGAGCGTGGTCGCTGGGCTCGGCGTCGAGACCTTCCACTGGCTGCTCGATCGCAGCATCCCGTTCAACCGCTTCATCGTGCAGCAGCTGAACGAGCGCCTTGGCCAGTTCATCGCGGCGCGCGAAATCGATCGGTTGAACGACCCGGACGCCCGCGTCGCCCGCAGCCTCGCGGCGTTGTTCCACCCGGTCCTCTATCCGGGCGTCGGCACGCTGCTGCGGATCACCCAGCTCGAGCTCGGCTATCTCGTCGGGCTGTCACGCCAGCGCGTCAACCAGGCGCTGCACGAGCTGGCCGCGCACGGCGCGATCCGGATCGAGTACGGCGGCGTCAGCGTCCTCGATCTCGAGAAGCTGCGCAGCTACGGCCGGCCCTGAACGGCGCGGCTACGGGTTCGAGACGCCCATCGCGACGTGCCCCGACGGCACGTGCACGGCGGCGCTCTCGATGTGGCCGGTCTGGTCGTCGAAGAAGAAGTCGGGCTCGAACTCGCGCAGGAATTCGCCCTTCGGCAGACCGCCGAGGAACATCGCCTGGTCGACCTCGATGTGCCACTCCATCAGCGTGCGGATCGCTCGCTCGTGGGCCGGCGCGCTGCGCGCGGTGACGAGCGCGGTGCGGATCCGCATCCCGTGCGACGGCTCGTGCTGAAGGCGCTGCAGCGCGAACAGCAGCGGTTTGAACGGGCCGGCGGCCAGCGGCGTCGTCGCCCGTTCGAGCTCGTGAGCCTGGAACGCGTCGAGGCCGCCGTCCTGGTAGACGCGCTCCGCCTCGTCGGAGAACAGCACCGCATCGCCGTCGAACGCGATCCGCACTTCGTTCGGATGCGCATCGGAGGCGCGCGCCGAGTGCGGGTAGACGCGCGCCGCGGGCACACCGGCCATCAGCGCGGAGCGCACGTCGGCCTCGTTGGTCGACAGGAACAGGTTGGCGTTCAGTGGCTTCAGGTAGCGCCAGGGCGACTCGCCGCGCGTGAACACGCCGCGCTGGATCATCAGGCCGTAGTGCTTGGCCGAGCGGAATACGCGCATCCCGGACACCGGGTCGTTGCGCGACAGGATCACGACCTCGACCTTCTGCTCGGTCGCGCTGTTGAAGGCAAGCAGCTTGTTGACGAGCGAGAAGGCGACACCGGGCTTGGCCGCGCGGTCGAGGCGCTCGAGCTGGAGCTGCATGTAGGCGCGGTCGTCGTGCGCCTCGAAGTGCTGGTTCTCTTCCTCGAAGTCGAACAGCGCGCGCGACGAGATCGCGACGACGAGCTGGCCGTCCAGGGTTGCCGACATCGCCGGATGATAGGGGCGGGCGTCCCGCGCTCACCCGCGCGGGAACGGCTTCGAGCCTACTTGACCCAGGTGTTGAGCTGGATGATCGGCAGCAGCACGGCGAGCACGATCAGCATCACGACGATGCCCATCACGACGATCAGCAACGGCTCGAGGATCGTTGCCATCTGCATTGCACGGCGTTGCACCTCGGTGCCGAGCTGGCGCGCCGCGCGCTCGAGCATCAGCGGCAACTGACCGGTCTGTTCACCGAGACGCGAAAACATCGCGAGCAGGCCCGGGAAGCGCTTCTTGCCGGCCAGTGCGGCCGCAAGCGGCGCGCCCTCGCGCACCTGGACCAGCGCATCCATCGCATCGGCGCGCATCGCCCGGTTCGACAGCGTCTCGGCCGCAGCCTGCAGCGCTTTCAGGATCGGCACGCCGGCGCCGGCCAGCATCGACAGCGTGCCGGCGAAGCGGGCCGCGTTGTAGCCGCGCGCCAGCCTACCGACCAGCGGCACGTTCAGCAGGCCGGCATCGAAGCTCTCGCGGAACGTGGGATTGCGCAGCATCGCCGTCAGCAGTGCGAGCCCGGCAATGATCGCCAGCGCGAGCAGCCAACCGTAGTTGCGCACGAACGCGCTGATGCCGAGCATCGCGACCGTCAGCGTCGGCAGTGCGCGCTTCGAATTGGTGAACACCGACGCCACCTGCGGCACGACGTAGGTGACAAGGAAGATCACGATCACGATCGCGATCAGCGAGACGATCGCGGGGTACAGGGTAGCGCCGATCAGCTTGCCCTTCAGCTCCTGGCGCTCCTCGAGGTCGTCGGCGAGGCGCTCGAGGACCGCGCCGAGCGCACCGCTCTGCTCTCCGGCGGCGACGACGCCGCGGTAAACCTCGTCAAACTCGCGTGGCGCGCTCCCCAGCGCGCGCGCGAACGGCGAGCCGGCGTTGACTTCGCTTCGCAGGTGCGCGACCAGCTCGCGCTGGCGCGGGTCTTCGGCCTCGTCGCTGAGCGCCGTCAGCGCGCGTTCGAGTGGCAGGCCGGAGCCCACCAAGCCTGCCAGCTGGCGCGTCCACACGGCGAGGCCGGTGGTGCCGAACACGCGCCGCGACAGCTTGAATTGTCCGCCGGTGTCCGTACCGGCGGCGGCAACCGGTGTGACGGCCAGCGGGACCAGCGACTGAGCGCGCAACTGGGCGCGCGCGGCGCGCGCGTTGTCGGCATCGAGCAGGCCGGTCGCCGACTTCCCGGCCGCATCAAGGGCTTCGAACTTGTAGGCCGGCACCGGGCAGTCCTAGCGGGAACGGGTCGGGGCGAGGGTGATCGACGCGCAGGTCGGCGAGGTCACCGGCGTCATTCGCGCGTGACCCGCATCACTTCCTCGGGCGAGGTGATGCCTTCTTCCACCAGGCGTTCGCCGTCTTCGCGCATCGAGCGCAGGCCGCCAGCCTCGGCGGCGACGAAGACCTGCGACTCGGCAGCGCGGCTGTGGATCAGCGAGCGCACCTTCTCGTCCGCGACCATCAACTCGTACACGCCGGTCCGGCCCTTGTAGCCGGTCGTGCCGCAGGCGGCGCAGCCGACCGGGTGATAGCGGCCGCGGGCGTCGGCGCGCTTGCATTCGGGGCAGAGCTTGCGCACCAGGCGCTGCGCGAGCACGCCGAGGAGGCTCGAGCTGAGCAGGAACGGTTCGACGCCCATGTCGGTCAGGCGGGTCACCGCGGACGGGGCATCGTTGGTGTGCAGGGTCGCGAGCACGAGGTGGCCGGTCAGCGAGGCCTGGATCGCGATCTGCGCGGTCTCGAAGTCGCGGATCTCGCCGATCATGATGACGTCGGGGTCCTGCCGCAGGATCGCGCGCAGCGCCTTCGCGAAGGTCAGGTCGATGCGCGGATTGACCTGGGTCTGGCCGATCCCGGCGAGTTCGTATTCGACCGGATCCTCGACCGTCAGCACGTTGGTGCCGCCGGTATCGATCCGGCCGAGCGAGGCATAGAGCGTCGTCGTCTTGCCGGAGCCGGTCGGGCCGGTCACCAGGACGATGCCGTGCGGCTGGTGCACCAGGCGATCGAACTTCGTCAGCACGTCGCCGCTCATGCCGAGGCCTTCGAGCGTGAACTTCGATTCGGATTTGTCGAGCAGACGCAGCACCGCGCGCTCGCCGTACGACGACGGCAA
>JBDSAB010000031.1:0-4314 GCA_039922395.1 Caldimonas sp. | reverse complement strand
CGGCTTCGTCTTCCTTGCGCAGCAGGTCGGTGCCCAGGATGTCGTACCAGGCCCGCATCACGTAGCCGCCGTTGACAGTCACCGGCATCGTCGGCGCGTGCGGGAAGATGAAGCGCACCGGGCCGACCGCGCTCAGGTCGAGCTCCTGCGCGACCGGCACGAAATCGTTGCCGTCGGCGCCGAGGCCGTGCAGCACGATCATGCTGGCGGTCGGGCTGTTGGCGGTGTCGATCTCGATGGTCTCCAACGACATGCACGCTCCTGGGGATCGCGTCGCGAAGCGGACGCCGATCCAGTCTACTCAAAGGTCGAAGTCGTAGTCGATCACCAGCGGTGCATGGTCGCTGAAGCGCTGCTCGAGGTAGATGTGCTCGCTGCGTGCCTTCGCCGCGATGCCGGGCGTGGCGAGGTGGTAGTCGATGCGCCAGCCGACGTTCTTGGCGCGCGCCTGGCCCCGGTTGCTCCACCACGTGTACTGCTCCGGGTGCGGATTCAATGTGCGAAAGACGTCGACCAGCCCGATCTCGTCGAGCAGGGTCGTCATCCAGGCACGCTCTTCGGGCAGGAAGCCGCTGTTCTTGCGGTTGCCCTTCCAGTTCTTCAGGTCGATCTCGTGATGCGCGATGTTGATGTCGCCGATCAGGATGACTTCGCGCTCCGTCGCCAGGCGCGTCAGATGCGGCGCCATCAGGGCGAGGAAGCGGAACTTGGCCGCCTGGCGCAGCTCGCCGCTTGAGCCGCTCGGAAAGTAGCAGCTGACGATGCTGAGGTTCGGCGAATGGCGGCGCTTCGGATCGTCGAAACGGGCTTCGAGATAGCGCCCTTCGGCATCGAATTCCGCGTTGCCGATGCCGCAGATGACGTCGGTCGGCGCCTGGCGGGCGTAGAGGCCGACGCCGGAGTAGCCCTTCTTCTCGGCATAGTGAAAGTGGCCGGTCATGCCGGCCACGCGGTCGAAACGGCCGACCACGGTGTCGGCCTGGGCCTTGACCTCCTGCACCCCCATACAATCCGCGGCCACGCCTTCAGCCCACGCTTCAAAGCCCTTCGCTGCCGCCGAGCGAATGCCGTTCAGGTTCAGCGACACCAGCCGAAACATGCGATTACAAATGGGTTCCGAGCAACAGGATCTGGCGCAGGGGTTCGTGAAGTTCGCGGTCGAAGCGGGCGTGCTTCGCTTCGGCGAATTCAGGACAAAGGCCGGTCGGCTCTCGCCCTATTTTTTCAACTCCGCCCTGTTCGACGACGGCGCGAAGCTGATGCGCCTGGCGGAATTCTATGCACGCCGGATCCTGCTGTCCGGGCTCGCGTTCGACATGCTGTACGGCCCGGCGTACAAGGGCATCACGCTGGCTTCGGCGACGGCCGTCGAGTTGGCGCGCCTCGGGCGAAACGTGCCGTTCGTGCACAACCGCAAGGAGGCGAAAGCGCACGGCGAAGGCGGCCTGCTGGTCGGCGCGCCGCTGGCCGGACGCGTCGTCATCATCGACGACGTCATCACCGACGGCGCCTCGAAACGCGAGTCGGTCGACATCATTCGTGCGGCCGGCGCGCAACCGGTGGCAGTTCTGATCGCGCTCGACCGGATGGAGCGCAGCGGAATCGAAGGCAACCTTTCGATAAATTCGGCCGTCGAGGAATTCACACGCGATCAGGGTCTGCCCGTCCATTCGATTGCGAGCCTCTCGGACTTGCTGCAGTATCTGGACTCGGGCGCCGACCCGGCGCTGTCCATGCACCGGGGCGCGGTCGTCGCGTACCGTCAACGCTATGGAGTCTAGAAAAATGTCTGGAATCCGCGCTCTGATCTCAGGCGTGTTCCTCGCCCCCTTGCTGGTGGCGAGCCATGCGGCGTGGGCCCAGATGACGCCGCCGGCCAAGTCCGGCGGGAGCATCTTCAGCTGCACCGATGCGAACGGCAAGCGCCTGACCTCCGATCGCCCGATTCCGGAATGCGTCGCCCGTGAACAGCGCGTGCTGAACGCGGACGGATCGCTGAGGCAAGTGCTGCCACCCACCCTGACGGCGGCGGAACGCGCCGAGGCCGAAGCCCGCCAGGTCGAAGCGGCTGCCGAGCGCGTCGCCAAGCAGGACACGATCCGGCGCGACCGCAGCCTGATGTCGCGCTACCCGAACGAAGCGGCGCACCGGCGCGCCCGCGACGCCGCGCTCGAGACGGTTCGCAGCTCGATGCGGATCTCGGAGTCGCGCATCAAGACGTTGACCGTCGAGCGCAAGCCGCTCCAGGAGGAAACGCAGTTCTACGCCGGCAAGCAGATTCCTGCGAAGCTGAAATCGCAGATCGATGCCAATGACGCGTCGCTGGCGGCTCAGCGTTCGCTGATGCAGGACCAGCAGCTCGAGGTCGGCCGGATCGACGGGCTCTTCGACGTCGAACTCGCCCGCCTCAAGAAGCTGTGGGCCGGGGCGCCGCCCGGCTCGCTGGACACGCCTTCCGCGCCGGCGTCGATCGCCGCCGCAACGCCGTCGGCGAAGCCGGTCACTCGCTGATCGTCGCGGTGGGTCTGGCCGCTGGTCGCGTGCCCGCGGTGGATGTCCGCCTCCCCAGGGGGCCTGCGCTCAGCCCAAACGCTTTTTCAGCAACGCGTTGACCTGTTCCGGGTTCGCCTTGCCGCGCGACGCTTTCATGACCTGCCCGACGAGCGCGTTGAACGCCCTGTCCTTGCCGGCCCGGTATTCGGCGATCGACTTCTCGTTCGCCGCCAGCACGCCGTCGACCAGCGCGTCGAGCTCGCCCGCATCATTCGTCTGACGCAGGCCGAGCGACTCGATCAACGCGTCGACGTCGGTGCCGGCACCGGTCCAGAGTGCATCGAAGACCTGACGGCCGGCGTTGTTCGAGATCGTGCGATCGGCGATGCGTGCGACCAGACGTCCGAGCGTCGATGGCGCGAGCGGCGCCTCACCGATCTCGATCGCGTCGGCGTTGAGGCGCCGGGACAGCTCGCCCATGATCCAGTTGGCTACCGACTTCGCGGGGGCGGCGCTCCCGTCGCCGACGGCCGTCGACGCCGCCGCTTCGAAATAGCGCGCGGTCTCGATCGACATCGTCAGCAGCGCGGCGTCCTGGGCCGGTAGCGCGTACTGCTGCACGAATCGCTCGGCCATCGCGCGCGGAAGCTCCGGCATCCCGGCGCGGACCGTGGCGATCCAGTCGGCCGAGATCACCAGCGGCGGCAGGTCGGGATCGGGAAAATAGCGGTAGTCGTGCGCGTCTTCCTTGGTTCGCATCGCCCGCGTCTCGCCGCCCTGCGGATCGAACAGCACGGTCGCCTGGCGCACGGTTCCGCCGTCCTCGATCAGGTCGATCTGCCACTGCACCTCGTAGTCGATCGCCTGCTGCATGAACTTGAAGCTGTTCAGGTTCTTGATCTCGCGGCGGGTCCCGAACGGAGCACCCGGCCGACGCACCGACACGTTGGCGTCGCAGCGGAAACTGCCTTCCTGCATGTTGCCGTCGCAGATGCCGAGCCACGTGACGAGGGCATGCAGCGCCTTCGCATACTCGACGGCCTCCGCGCTCGAACGCATGTCGGGCTCGGTGACGATTTCGAGCAGCGGGGTGCCGGCACGATTCAGGTCGATGCCGCTCTGCCCCTGGTAGTCCTCGTGCAACGACTTGCCGGCGTCCTCTTCGAGGTGGGCGCGCGTCAGTTGCACGGTGTGCTGCGTTGCGCCGACGAGAAACGCAAGGCTGCCGCCCTGCACGACGGGCGTCTCGTACTGGCTGATCTGGTAGCCCTTGGGCAGATCGGGATAGAAGTAGTTCTTGCGGGCGAAGATCGACAGCGGCGCGACGCTGCCGTCGACCGCGAGACCGAAGCGGATCGCCCGTTCGACGGCGCCGCGGTTCATCACCGGCAGCGTGCCGGGCAACGCAAGGTCGACCGCCGAGGCCTGCGTGTTGGGCGCGGCGCCGAACGTCGTCGACGACCCGCTGAAGATCTTCGACAGCGTCGACAGCTGGGCGTGCGTCTCGATCCCGATGACGACTTCGTAGCCGCGCGTGAGAGGCGGGTTGCTCATGTCGGTCGTGACGCTTTCAAAAGCCGACCGGCTTGCGGTCGTGCCAGTCGGTCGCCTGCTGCAGCGCATGGGCGGTGTGCAGCAGCGCGCCTTCCTGGAAGTAGTTGCCGATCAGCTGCAGGCCGACCGGCATCGAGCCCTCGCCGAAGCCCGCCGGCACGCTCATGCCGGGCAGGCCGGCCAGGCTCGCCGGCAACGTGAAGATGTCGGCGAGGTAGTTGGCGACCGGGTCGTCGCTTTGCGCACCCAGCTTCCACGCGACGCTCG
>JBDSAB010000030.1:0-10700 GCA_039922395.1 Caldimonas sp. | reverse complement strand
GGACTTCGAGAGGCCAAGGCGGAGAAGCGCCAGTCCTTCCTCGCGCAGAAGGCGGCCGAAGCCGAGAAGTCTGAGCGGACGCTGCAGAAGCTGCTCGACGCATACGTGACGCACCTGAAGACCCAGGGCCGTCGCAGCCGCGTCGACGCCGACCAAATCTTCAAGCGGCATGTCACCGAAGCGTGGCCCAGCGTGGCCGAGGCGCCCGCGGTTGACCTGACGCCGGACCAGGTGCTGGACATGCTGCGCAGGCTGATCGAGGCCAACAAGGGGCGTACTGCCAACAAGCTGCGCTCGTACCTTCGTGCGGCGTTTCAGTGCGCGCTGGATGTCCGGAGCGCGCAATCCGGATCCGATCGCCCCCACTGATCGGGAGTACCCAGGCGATCTCCACTGGGGAGGCCGAAGGAACCCACGTAACGCGCCTCGCTCAGCAGCAGCTCAGCGCCGGGTTCAATTCGTCGGTCTTGTGCAGCGCCGCTGTCGCTTCGGTCTTTGTCGCTACGCGTTCGTCCAGCAATCGACCCACCCGCGCGTCAACTTCGCCAATCTCGACGCGCGGCGGCACACGGCCGTCGGCGTGCTCATCGAGGTCCCGGTGATGCTGCTGGTGGTGCGAGTGGTGAATCGAAGCAAGGCCTGGTACGAGGCCGGCGCCGGCGTGCAAGCTTCGTGAGAGGGCACCTATAAGTCGAGTCACGGTCTATCAGAGCCCGGAGGGCGGAATATCGCGCAGCACCCTTGCCACCGATTCGCCACGCTGGCATCGAGTACGACCCTGAAAGATCAGCTGTCGTGTTTTCGTAACGTCGTCGCGATGGCCAAGACGAGCTCGCGCACACGGCCAGTTCGAGGGCCTCGCGGCCGGTCGCTGTCGCCGGCACATGGCGTGCCCGTTGAGTTCGAGCGATGTGCTAGGCCTCGCGAGCGTGCGCAAGATGAACGCTAGAGTGGCGGGCCGCGCATTTCGGCTTCTTCGCCGCCAGCCATGCTAGAGATCTCATCCGTTCTGCTGGTCGTGACCGCGCTGCTGGCCTACCTGAACCAGCGATTCGTCGGCCTGCCCACCGCCATCGGGGTCATGGCGATCGCGCTCGGCGCGTCCTTGATGTTGGTCGGGCTCGACACGATCGGCGTCCTGCCGTCGCTGCATGCCTACGAGCAGGGGCTGCTGCGCCGGCTCGACTTCACCGCCGTGATCATGCAGGGCATGCTCTCGCTGCTGCTCTTCGCCGGTGCCCTGCACGTCGACCTGAGCGAGCTGAAGGCCCTGCGCTGGCCGGTCGGCCTTCTCGCGGTGTTCGGTACGCTGGCATCGACCATGATCGTCGCGTTTGCGCTGTGGTGGCTGCTGCCCTTCGTCGGCCTGCCGCTTCCGCTGCTTCATTGCCTGCTGTTCGGCGCACTCATCTCGCCCACCGATCCCATCGCGGTCATGGGCATCCTGAAATCTGCGCAGGCCCCGCAGAGCCTGGAGATCGTCATTGCCGGCGAGTCCCTTTTCAACGACGGCGTTGGCGTGGTTGTGTTCTCGCTGTTGCTCGGCGTCCTTTTGAGCGGTCACACGCCGAGTGTGGGCGAAGGGGCGCTACTGCTGTTTCGCGAAGCTGGAGGCGGCGTGGCCTTCGGTCTCGCCCTTGGCTACGTGACCTTCCGCTTGTTGCGCAGCATCGACCACTATCAGGTCGAAGTGCTGATCACACTTGCCGCCGTGATGGGCGGCTACACGCTGGCTACCCACTTGCACGTCTCCGGGCCCCTGGCGATGGTGGTCACCGGGCTGATGATCGGCAACCATGGCCGCGCCCTCGCGATGTCCGATGCCACGCGGCATCACGTCGACCTGTTCTGGGAGCTCATCGACGAGATACTCAACGCCGTGCTGTTCGTTCTTCTCGGCCTGGAGGTCACGATGGTCCATTTCAACGGCGGCGTGGCGCCAGCGGCTGTCGTGGCGGTCGTGTTGACGTTGGCTGCGCGTTCGCTGACCGTCGGCCTGCCGATGACGCTATGGCGACGTTTCGGGTTGCCGTCCGGCGCCTGGAAGGTGCTCGCCTGGGGCGGGCTGCGCGGCGGCATCTCGGTCGCGCTGGCGTTGTCGCTGCCTGCCGGACGGGAGCGCGACATTCTTGTCGCCTTCACCTACTGCGTTGTTGCATTCTCGATCCTCGGCCAGGGGCTCACCATCGGCCACGTCGTGCGCCGCATGCTGCGCCGCTGAGCACGGGCCATGATTCGAATGCGCGGAGACGGCCTAACGCCGCAGCCACGAGCGCGGCCGGCACACAGGTACGCGACGGTTAAGACCAGAATCGTGGCGCGCATGCCTTGGGATGCTGACCAGATCATGAGATCAACGCGGCCAGGGCCGCCCTGGACTCCATGCGTTGCGGACATCACGGAGCGTGGCGTCGGCCAGCGCCGAAGCCGATGCAGGCGCCATCGTCGAAAGCAGCCGCTGCAGTGCTGCCTCGGGCAGCGACTTGGACTCGAGTTAGAGACCGAGGAGAGTCATCAGCAAAAGCAGCAACGGGAAGAGCGTGAGTATGAAAGACACGCCAGCCGCGCGGCCTGTCCTTGTAAGTCGTGCACGCGGCCGTTGCGCCAGTTGCGCGGAACGAGCTCGCGCGGGCCGAGGCCGCCGAGTCAGCTTCGCCATCGGCCGGCCCGGTCCACGTGTTGCGGGTGATTCAAACACCAACCTCCATGGGCTCCTGCAAATGCAGAAGCGCGACGAGGGCTTGTCGCAACCGACGGCCGCTGCGGCTCGGCATGGGCCCCGCGCTTCAGACTAAGTCTGGCGGTCGACGCCGCGTTTTGCCCGGTCGTCGATCTCGCCGATCATCGCCGCCAGCGAGTTGGTGGCCTCCTTCATTTCAGTGCGCAGGGCGTCGCGAGTCGCGTCGAAGCGCGACCCCAGTTGCTCGGTGGTGGCGGTAAGGGCGGCGCGCAACTCGGTGAACCGCGAGACCTCGGCCTGTTCGGCGAGCGCGCGCTGAGCCTGCAACTCCCTGGTATGACGTCGTTCCTCGACCAGGACGCGTCCCTGCCAGAAGGCCATGTAGCCGGCGAACAGCAACGCCATGCCGACCACGATCGCCAGCATCACGACGCCAAGCGGTGCCTCGAACGTGGCCATGCCGATGCTCAGGCTCGTCGGGGCAACGAAGGCGGGCCAATTGAGAGAAGTGAACGCGGCAAGCAGCGCGACAAGGAGGATCAGAATGAAGGTTCGCAAACGCATAAGGGGTTCCTTTCAGGGCGAGCGGGAGGCAGCTGCATCGGGCCCCGCCGCGCGGCTCCGCAGCGTGGCGCTCAAATCGGCGCAAGCTTCGGCCAAGGCGTTGCGGCTTGATGGCGGCAGGTCGGCGCGCGCAGCGCGGGCGACGAGCGCCTCGAGAAGACTGTGAACAGCGCTGCGCCTCGCTTCGTCCCGAGTAGCGGCGGCCACGCGGGCCAATGCACCGACGAGGTTCTGGTAGATCTCGACATGGTCGCCGGCGTGATGGGTAACGGCTTCAAACGCCAACCCCAGTAAGGTAGGAAAGTCGGGGCTGCGGGCGACGAGCCTCAATCGGCCACCGCGGTGGCGCCAGGGGCTGACGACGCACCGGCCTGACAGTCTCACCATCAGCGCCGAGAGATGGTCAATGCAACCCTCTGCGGTAGTCGGATCGTGGACGCTGGGAGAGAGCGCCTTCAACGCGACGTCGACGATGAGTTGGATTGCGTAGCGCACGTCCTGGTGAACCGTGCGCTGCTGGCCAAGACTGACCGCGGCGAGGGCCCCCTTGCCAATGCCAGCGGCCGGGCTGCCGCCGAGTCCCACGGAATCCGCCGAGAGGGCAAGCAGGGGCTGACCCGCCACAACGAAGTCGCCGACTTCGGGCACGATCCGCAGCACGCCTTCAGCACGGGTGGCAAATTCGAGAAGCGCGTCGCTGTCGACGCCGACGACGTAGCCGGTGCGCGGCGCCGCCAGAGCGAGCCAGCGTTCGGGAAGCACGGGGTACCCGTCATCCTCAGCGTCTTCTAGCGGCGGTGCGCCGACTGCCCTCGGAAAGACCAGATCGATTGCCGCCAGCGCGTCGTCGGCAATCCGGGCCAATATCGACGAGACCTGGATCGACGCCGCGACATGATGGACGAAATAGATGAGCAGTCCGACGCCGAGGAATGCCATGCCAATGCCGCCGAGCACGGCGATCGACGGCACGAATGCGCCCTCGTCGCCGCCGCGAATGGTGCGCAGGACAATCAGGCAGTAGGTGAAGATCGCGATGAAGGTGCCGAGCACGATCTGGGTTGGACGATCCGACATGAAAGTGCGCAAGACCCGAGGCGAATACTGGCTCGCCGCCAGCGATAGCGCGACGATGGTGATCGAGAACACCACACCGGCGACGGTGATCATGGAGGTGGCGATGGCCGTGAGCATCGCGCGCGAGCCCGCGGCACCGGCGCCGAATAGGCGCGGCCAGCGTTGGGCGATGTCGCCGTCGAGGGGCGCGTGAATCTCGACGAGGCCGACGGCCAGTGTGCTGCCCAGGCAGACGATGACCACGGGAACGAACCACAGGCTGCCCTCGAGGGCAAACCAGAATGTGCGCAAGCGGTTCACGGGGCGGATGGGGTCGGCGGGCGGAGGGCGTAATGTCGCACGGCAAAGCGCACCCGCGCCATTGGGCCCAATGCTCCGGTTCGCGCCGAACTTCCCTTCTAGGCGATCGGTTCGAGCGCCCTCCCGTTCGAGTGGCCATGCATCAACGGGGCGGTTGGAGGCGAACGCTTTAACCTCCAGGTGTCCCACGCTGGTATGAGCTTGACCTCCCGCGCTGTCGGTCGCCAAGTCTGTGCTGGGTGGGTCCTGGGTTTGGGTATCGCGCCTTAAATGAGAAAAGCACCGTCAGTATGATCGGCGCGAATGACCCGCGTCAGCCGCTCCAAAGTCGACAAGGTTTTTCGACCGCCCGGATCGGAGGAGGCTGCGACGCTGGCATTGCAGCAGTTCAGGCAGATCTTCAACGCGGTCCGGACGCATTTCCAGCAAGTCGAGAAAAAAGTCGGTTTGGGTGGATCGCAGGTCTGGGCACTGAGCCTGGTGCGCGATTTTCCCGACATCGGTGTTGGGCGATTGGCGCACGCGATGACGATTCACCAGTCGACGGCGAGCAATCTTGTCAAGATTCTTGTCGAGCGCGAACTGGTGGTCGCGATCAAGAGCGAGAGCGATCGACGGACTGTCGGGGTTCGCTTGCTGCCTGCCGGTCGCCGCGTGCTCCAGCGCAGTCCACAGCCATTCGCCGGTGTGTTGCCGATGGCGTTGAACACCCTTGAACCCAAGACCTTGAAGCGGCTGAACATCGACTTGGCGACGCTGCTCGAAGTCCTGCAAACGGGGGAGCGCGGCGCAAATATTCCACTGGCGGATATCTGATCCTGAGAGCGCGCAACGTGTGCGGAATGTCTTTCCAACTCTTGAGCGCTTGATGTACATTTGGCCAAAGATATCCACGTGAAGGCACCGGGAGCCATCATGGACGCCATTGGATTTTGAGATGGGCATGAGCGTCTCTGATTTGCGACAGCGTCTGTCGGCGTGGTGGCTGATTCCGTTGGCCAGTGCTTTCTTTTTGCTGGCGGTATGGTCTTTCTTTGAGGGGATCCCCCCGCCCGCGCGAACGTCTTCAGGGCGGCGCGATGTGGCCGGGCTCGACGACGCATCCTGGCGCCAGTTGAGTCCAGAGCAGCAAACGGTACTACTTCCCCTGAAGGGTGGCTGGCGCGACTTTGACGGGGCCAGCAGACAAAGGTGGCTGCAAGTTGCCTCTCGTCTGCAAGGTCGGCCGCTACCCGAGCAGACGCGTGCTCAGGCTCGCATGCTGGCTTGGGCGCAAATGCCGCAGGCCAAGCGGTCGGAGATTCGCCTGCACTTCACCGCGGTCCGTCGATTTCCTGCCGAACAGCGCCGGCGGGAGTGGGATAAGTATCGTGCGGCACCCCACCGGGGAGCGCCTGGCAACGAGAGCCTGCAACGTTACGCCGCTGTTGCGCCGGCATCTGTGCGTGTGAAGCCTGGGGCCACAACTGTGCCCATGAGCGCTGATGCACCCCATTTCCCAGCCCATGTGCCCTCGGACGCGGCGGGCAGATCGGGCTTGAATCAGTCGCAGGGGCATACCGGCGCGCAAGGACACGGCCCAGTTCGCGCAGAGTGAAATCTCGCCGCGCCGGACAGGGTCCCCGCCTGTCGATTCCGGACGAAGTGAGGCGCTTCGTCCTGACCAGCATTGCGTCCGTTCCGCATCTCGAGGCGTTGCTGCTTTTCCATCGCGATCCGCAAGCTTGGCGCGACGGGGTCGCGGTAGCGAAGGCGCTCTACGTGACCGAACCGAAGGCCATCGGCGTGCTGGAGGACTTGCATGCCGCAGCGCTTCTCGATGTGGACCCCGGGCCGCCGATGCGGTTCAGGCTCGATCCCGGATCCGTTGAATTGCCTGAAATCATCAGGCTGGTCGCGCTTGCCTATGCGAACGACGTGGTTGGCATGACGCACCTGATCCATGACGCAGCCGGCAAGAATGCAATGCGATTCGCGGCGGCCTTCAAGCTCAAGAAATCGGATGTCTGAATGGAAACGCTCATCTACGCTCTCTGCTCTGCGACCAGTGCTGCCTGCGCGGTCCTTCTGCTGAGAAGTTATTCGCGCACCCGGTTTCGGTTGCTGATGTGGAGCGGGCTGTGCTTTGCCATGTTGACCGCCAACAACCTGTTGCTGATGGTCGACCGCCTGGTCTTCACCGAAGTGGATCTCTCGAACTGGCGATTCGGCACGGCTTTTGTTGGCGTGATGCTGCTGCTCTGCGGTCTGATTTTGGAGAGCCGATCGTGAGCGGGAACTCATGAGTTCCTTCCTGCTCGGCGGCGTGGCAGTGGCCTGCTTTGCGATCGGCCTGTTCTTCTTCGGCTACTGGCGAAGCAGCCGAGATCGATTCTTTCTGTTTTTCATGCTGTCGTTCTGGATCGAGTCCGCAAACCGGGCGGGGATGGCGATCTTCCAATCCTTCAACGAAGCGTCGCCGCACTACCTGATCCGCTTGCTCTCCTACGCGTTGATCCTTGCGGCGATCTGGGACAAGAATCGTCCTGGTCGCTGATCCGGCTCGGCAACGGTGCGCTGCCGCTGCGAGTCGCTGGCGATAGCGGACTTGCCCGGGAAGCCGCGTGACCATGCCAGCGGAGTGTGGAGTGGGTCGGCTTGCTATCGCTGCGTGCCCCTCGACGCGAGAGCAACCTAACCACCGCGATGTCTCTTGACGCGGGCTTCGATACGCCGGCGAAGCCGTTCCCGCGCAGCGTCAGCGAGCATGTTGCCGGCCCACCGGAAGACATTGTTCTCATTGACCGTCGCCCGCAGGCTCGCCATGCGTTCACGCTGCTCGGTGGCAGGCATCGTCGCCGCGTGATGGAGGGCGTCTGCCGCCTCCTCGAGATGGTAGGGGTTGACGATCAGCGCTTCGGTCATCTCGCGGGCTGCACCCGCGAAGCGGCTCAGGATCAACACGCCCTGTTCATCGTCGCGCACGGAAACGAACTCCTTGCACACGAGGTTCATGCCGTCGTGCAGGCTCGTGATGACGCAAATATCAGCCGCTCGGAACAGTTCGATCACAGCCGGCCGCTCGTGGTGTTCGGCAAGAAGGTGGATGGGCTGATAGTCCGCAGACCCGAAGCGTGCATTCAGCCGGCTGCAGGTCCTCTCAATGCGTTCCCGGAAGGCACGGTACTCGTCGAGCAGGCTGCGAGTTGGAGCGGCGACCTGCAGCAATACGAAGCGACCGATCCATTCGGGCCTCTTCTCGAGCAGGCGCTCGACGGCATGGAGTCGTTCAAGGATGCCTTTCGTGTAGTCGAAGCGGTCCACGCCGACGGCGAGGCAACTGTCGGGACGAAGCTGGAGGCGTTCAAAAACGGCCTTGCGGCAACTCGTGGTGGCTGGCCATGACGCACGGTCGGCCTCCGTCGGCCATTCGATCGAAATCGGATAGCCCTCGACAAGAGTGTCGGCGCCCTTGAAAGAGATCGTCGAGTGCTCGTGCTCGATGCGGGTCTCAAGAAACCGGTCAGCGGTCTCGACGAAATTCCGGCAATGGAACTTGGTATGAAAGCCGAGGATCGTGCTGCCGAGCATTCCCTCGAGGATCTCCCGGCGCCATGGGCAGATGCCGAAGGACTCCGGGTTTGGCCAGGGAATGTGCCAAAAGGTGAGGATGGTTGCCCGCGGCAGGCGCTTGCGAACCATCGCGGGCAGAAGGGCAAAGTGGTAGTCCTGCACCAGTACCACCGGGTCGTCACTGCGCGCCTCCGAGACCACGGCATCTGCAAACCGTTGATTGACGGCGCGGTAGTGCTGCCAGTCCGATTCCCTAAACGTGGGCCGGACATGAGCGACATGACAGAGCGGCCACATGCCCTCGTTTGAGAAGCCGTAGTAGTAACCTTTCTCCTCGTCCGGGGTCAGCCAGATGCGGCGGAGGAGATAGTCGCTCTGCCCTGGCGGGACGCCGATACGGTCGTGTCGGTCAACGGTATCCCGATCTGCACTTCCGCTTCCGTGGGCGATCCAGATCCCGGAGCAAGCTCTCATAACCGGCTCTACCGCGGTGACGAGGCCGCTGGCGGGGCGCTTGACGAGGGTGCCTGTCCCGCTGCGTTCGTGGATGTAGGGTTCGCGGTTGGAAACCACGATGACCTGTTCGCCGCGCAACTGAGTTTGCAGCAGCGTCCGCAATCGTTCCGGACTCCACTCCGGCTGCGGGCCGAGTGCGCGCCGATACTCGTCTTCGAGATCGCGAAATCTCCCTCTCAGTTCAGCTGCGATCGGTTCCATTTCACGCGATACCCGAACCGGGCGAAGCAGGCCTTCGCCGCGCAGCAATCCATGGACTCCGGCCACCCAACCTCTCCAACTGAGCTGGGCCACCACGACAGTGATGAACGCGATCGTCAGGCCGAGCGCCGTAATAAAGAGAATGAGGTATTGGCGGGTATCCCGACTGCGCCGATCCACGAAACTCAGGTCGTGAAGAAGAATCAGTTTGGCGATCGGGGCATATTCGCCTTCGACGAGTTGGACGCCAATGTGAACATGGCCGCCTGGCAGCTCGATTCGTGGAGTCGCGAGGGCGGCCGCAGACTCCCCATCCTTGCAGGTCACCTCATCCGGAAAGCCGGATGACGTCTGGATCAGCACTCCCTCTAGGGAGCACAGTCCGATTGCGAACAAGCGCTCGTCCTGAACAGCGCGATCGAAGGGCACCCGCAGACGCTTGCCGTTGGCGTTCTTCAGCGCTTCGTCGATTGAATCGGAAAGCGCGTTGGCAACGAGCGCTCCCCTCGCGCTGAGATCGCGCGAGAACCAGCGCAGCGTGAGTTGATCCATCACGGGCACCGCCAAATACGCCGCCGCGACCAGCGTCGCAAGCAGGGGCGCCAGGAATCGGACCTGAAGGTTTACGTATCGCATCTCGCCCTTTGCCAGGCCTTCGCTGAATCGCAGAGGAAGCCGGCGCAGTTCAAACTTCGACGGACTAGGCGCTTGCGCGCTTTCTTGCCCCCTTATGTTTGTATAAATGAAGTCAAGGTATAGCGGGGTGGCGTCTACCCTAAGACGGCAGCGCGCATTGCGGCCCATTTGTGGGTTGACGACAATTGCGCTGCGCGCGAGAACTTCGTAGCTTTCGTGAACTCGAACCGAGCACTCGCTCGAGTACCTGAAACGCGCATGAGGAGACAGTCATGAGAGTCTTGCCCACCTTGACCGCCATCACGTTGACTTTCGCCGCAGCCGTCAACATGGCTCAGGCGCAGATGGTCATCAAGTTCAGTCACGTCGTCGCGGAGAACACGCCAAAGGGAAGGGCTGCTCTCAAGTTCAAGGAGATCGCGGAGAAGAAATTGCCGGGGAAGGTGCAGGTCCAGGTTTTCCCCAGTTCGCAGCTGTTCGGGGATGCCAAGGAGCTGGAGGCTCTGTTGCTCGGGGATGTGCAGTTCATCGCTCCGTCCCTGTCGAAATTCGACCGCTACACCAAGAAGATCCAGGTGTTCGATCTGCCGTTCCTGTTCGACGACGCGGATGCCGTCGATCGGTTCCAGTCCGCTTCGCAAGGCAAGGCGCTGCTGGAGTCGATGAAAGGCCGCGGTCTGCTCGGTCTCGCCTACTGGCATAACGGCCTGAAGCAGTTGTCGACCAACAAAGAAGTTCTCAAGCGCCCCGAAGACGTGAAGGGGCTCAAGTTCCGGATCCAGGCGTCGGACGTTCTCGAGGCGCAGTTCCGTGCGTTGGGCGCGAATCCCCAGAAGATGGCTTTCAGCGAGGTCTATCAGGCCCTGCAGACCGGCGTCGTCGACGGCCAGGAGAACACCTGGTCGAACATCTATTCGCAGAAGTTCTTCGAGGTGCAGAAGACGATCGCGGAGACGAATCACGGCGTGATCGACTACATGGTGGTGACCAACGCCAAGTGGTGGGACGGCCTTCCGGCCGACGTGAGGACCGGCCTCGCCGAGTCGATGGCCGAGGCCACCGCCTTCGGCAACAAGCTCGCCAACGAGATCAACGAAAGCGACCGCAAGCGGATCGTCGACAGCGGCAAGGCAAAGATCCAGAAGCTCAGCAAGGATGACCTCATGGCCTGGCG
>JBDSAB010000029.1:0-16844 GCA_039922395.1 Caldimonas sp. | reverse complement strand
TCAGCCGACCGCCGAATTCGAGAGGCGGCGCGGCGGGCACCTTGCCGAGCAGCGGGGTCAAGGGGGCGAGCGAGGGCGAGCGCAGGGTCACGTTGGCGTCGATGCCGGCGAGCGCGAAGAGGTCGGTAGCCTCGCCGTCGACCTCGAGGCGCGCGCCGCTCGAGACCGCGTGTCCGCGCAGCGGAAACGAACGCCCGGTCTCGAGAAACGTCAGCTCCGGACCGGTCTCGACCTCGCCGGCGAACGGCGCCTCGCGGTAGGTGCCTTCGAACGCGACCCGCGTCGTGAAAGGCGGCTGGGGATTTTCGGCGGGAGAGGCGGCCGTCTGCACGTCGAGTTCGAGCCCGCGGTGCGCGAAGCGGATCTTCGAGCGGATGGCCTCGATCGACATCAGGCGAACCCGCGTGGGCCCGCGGTCTTCGGGATGGATCAGGCGCCAGTTCCGCAAGCCGTCGGCCTGGCGCTCGAGGTCGACATCGGCATCGATCAGGACCAGGCGCGAGATGACCGGTCGCCGGTCGATCAGGCTCGACAGCAGGAATGTCGCCTGCAGTTCGCCTGCATCGATCAACGGCCTCGCGTCGGCCCAGGCCGCGTTGTCGATGCGCACGCGGCGGAGTCGCAACGTCGGGTCGAGCGCCGCCGACAGCGACACATGGAGATCGCCGATGCGGACGCTGCGGTGTGACTTCTCGGCGAGGTACTGCTCGAGTCGGGGCCGGAACCAGTTCCAGTCGAAGACCAGCGCCAGTGCGACGAGCGCAACCCCGATCGCCGTGACGACGACGACGGCCGGGTGCCATCGTCCGAAGCGGCGGCGGAGCGCATTCATGGCAGAGCGGCGTCCAACATCCGCATGCCTCGCAATTCGGCGCAGCCCCGGCGCCGGGCATCGGCGCGCAGACAGGCTGTCTCGTCGGCGCCGAGGGCGCACGGCCCGTTCAGCAATGCATGTGCCCGGCCGGTCGCCCATCGACGGAGTGTCATGCGGACGAGCCATCGATGCAGTCGATCGTCACTGTCGAAATTCATCACTACCCTCGGGTCGTGGCCGCGCCGTAAATTCGCCCACGGTGCGGTCGGCGCAGGCAGGATCGATTACGGGGCGGACACGTCGAAGGGCGTGTGTCGGCTGAACGAAGGATGACACGCGCCGCGCCGGTCGACGACGGCAGGCGGCGGCGCAGGACGGTGGCCCGAAACAAGGATGCATCGCTCGAGTCGGCGAGGCGCGAGGAGACAAGATGAGAAACGGGTGGATGGGTTCGGCCGTGCGTTTGGCTGTGGCCGTTGCGATGGCCGTCGGTACCGGCGCGGCGATCGGCAAGAACGAAGGCAACGGCAACGGCCGCGACGATGTGGACAAGCGCGACAAGGATCGCCGCGAATGTCCAGACGGCCGCGAGCTGACGCTTGCCAACGGGCGCATCCACCTGCTCGACGCGGCCAACAGCGTCGTCTCGAGCGTGACGATCCGCAACGGCAAGTTCGTCTCGGTGGGCCACGACAACGGCGGCGGCGGGACGCCCGGCTGCCGCCAGCTCGTCAACCTCGACGGCCGGACTGCGCTGCCGGGTCTCGTCGACAACCACAACCACATCGTGCTGCTCGGCCTGCGACCGGGCTGGCACACGCCGCTCGAGACCGCGGCATCGTTTGCCGACATCGGCGCGACCTATCGGCAACGGATCGCGGGCGCGCCGGCCGGCGCCTTCATCACGACGATCGGCGGCTTCAACCCGGTGCAGTTCGCCGAGAAGCGGCTGCCGACCCTGGCCGAGCTCGATGCCATCGCGCCGAGCAACCCGGTCTACCTGCAGGTTTCATTCACCGGGCCGGCGGCCACCAATACGCTCGGCCGCGCGTTCTTCCTGAGCCGCGGCATCGCCGTCTCGGCCGAAGGCGCGATCGCCGCGAACGCGCCGACGGTGGCCGCGTTGAACGCGCTGCGCGCCGTCCAGACCTTCGCCGACAAGAAGCGCGGCACGCTCGACGCGCTGGCCTACTCGGCCGCGCTCGGCGTGACGACGAACTTCGACATGGGCGGCTTCCTGATCCCGGGATCGCCCGACCACGAAGACGAGTTCACCTTCGACGGCGCAGCGAGCTGGGACCCGTACACCGCCTACGACCCGATGCTGGACGTGTACCGCGAAGGCCTGATGAAGGCCCGCGTGCGCATCTTCTTTCTGAGCATGGACAACGCGCAGGCGACGCCGATCCTGACGCGGCGCCTCAACAATGCGTTCCGCGAATTTGGCGACGACTGGATGCGCGTCGCCGGGCTCGGCGAATTCATCACCAACTGGCCGCTGTTCGGCGCGGTGGTGCCGCCTTCGAATTACCCGGCGGCGGTGCGCAAGGCGGCAGAGCGCAGCTGGATCTATTCGCAGCACACGTTGTCGTCGGCGGAAGACAACGTCGCGATCAGCGCGTGGGAGGCGCTGAACGCGACCGTGCCGATCGCGCCGCTGCACTGGTCGATCGCGCATGCGATGACGATCACGCCGCAGAACGTGCAGCGCCTGAAGGCACTCGGTGGCGGCCTTGCGCTGCACGGCTTCCGCTACCTGGCCGGCACGCCCGCGGCGGCCGGTCCGCCGTACCGGATGATCCTCGAAAGCGGCATCAAGGTGGGCGCCGGTTCCGACAGCGCGCAGATCTCGGCGCTGAACCCGTGGCTGATGCTGTACTACATGACGACCGGCAAGAACAGCTCCGGCGTCCTGATCAACGCCGGCCAGACGCTGACGCGGCAGGAGGCGCTGCGCCTCTATACCGTCGAGAACGGCTGGTTCAGCAAGGAGGAAGACAAGCTCGGCTCGATCGAACCCGGCAAGCTCGGCGACGTGGTCGTGCTGAACAGTGACTACTTCTCGGTGCCCGACGACTCGCTGAAGTCGCTGCGCTCGGTCCTGACGGTGGTCGGCGGCAAGATCGTTCACAACGAGGGCGTGCTGCGCGTGCACGAGCGCTGACCGGGTCGAGGCGCACCTCGGGCGGCGTGCGCGGCATCCGACGCCATCGGGACTCTCGAGCGTCGCCCTTCAGCCGGATCGACCGCCTGACGTGCGGTCAGTCCCTTTGCAGGTAGACGAAGAGCCCCGGCACGGGCCGGCGCTGATCTTCGCGCAGCGGTCGGCGCAGGAACTGGCAGGGCGTGAAGCCATGCCGTGTCGCCAGGTCGCGCAGGTAGCGCTCCGAGTGCGCGTAGCGCAGGCTCGGCAGCAACCGGAAGGTGCGGTCGTCGTCGGTGACCTCGACCGAGAAGCCGACGATGCCGCTCCGGTCGACGACGCGCCGAAGGCCTTGGAACACTTCTTCAAGGTCGCCGATGTAGATGAAGACGTCGGCCGACAGCACCAAGTCGTAGCGCTCGGCCGTGCGGCGCAGGTGCTCGGCGATCTCGGCGTGGACCAGGTGGCGATACACGCCGAGCCGACGCGCCTTCTCTAGCATGTTGCGGGACAGGTCGACGCCGTCGAGGTGGTCCACCGCCGGCCCGACGAGCGGCCCGCAGAGGCCGGTTCCGCAGCCGAGGTCGAGCGCGGCGCGGAAGTGCTTGATGTCGAGGCCATGCAGGCCATGGACCAAGGTCGTGTGGGCCTCGTAGTGGAGGCCGCCGAGCAGATGCCTTTCGAACGCGTCGGCGTATTCGTCGAAGAACGGTTCGACATAGGCCAGCGGCGCGGCCGCCGGTGCGCCGCGACCGGTGACCGAGGCGAGGAAGTAGCCGTTCAGCTCCGGGTCGGCGCCATTTGCGATGGCCTGCTCAAACGAGACCGCAGCCTCGTCGAGCCGATCCTGGTCGCGCAGCAGGCCGCCGCGCTGGCTCCAGGCTGCGCCGAGGGTCGGGTCGAAGGCAAGCGCCTGTTCGTAGGCGGCGAGCGCCTCGCCGTGCCGTTCTAGAAACTGCAACGCCTGGCCGCGCTGGAAGTGCGCCTCTGCATGGTGCGGCTGGCGGCGCAGCACGTCGTCGAAGTTGGTGAGCGCGGCCGCTTGTCGGCCCAGAGCCATCAGGGCCTGGCCGTGGCGGAGCCGGTTGGCGACGCGGCTCGGGTCGATCGCCAGCACGCGCTGGTGGCTGGCCAGCGCCTCCGCATGGCGGCCGAGCGCGGCATGGGCGATGCCGCGATGCGACTCCGCGTCGACGTCCGTCGGCTCGAGCGCGAGCGCCTGGTCGAGGGCGTCAAGCGCGGCGTCCCAGCGGCCGAGCTGCGTTCGTGCGGCGCCGAGATTGGCCAGGGTCGAGGCGCGACCCGGCACGCCAGCCAGCGACGCGGCGAAGGCGGCTTCGGCCGCCTCGAAGCGGCCGGCCTCGAAGTGGCCGATGCCTTCGAAGAACAGCGTCTTGGCGCGCTCGAACTGCTCGCTCATGTCGCGCGCGACCCAGAGGGTGATGGTTGGCGCAGCGGCGTCGCGCTGCGGGCGTGGAGGGTCGGTCGGATGGGCGGCATCGGGCGAGGATTCTCGGCGTCTTGCCGCCGCAGGGTCAATGCGGCCCTCATCGCAGGCTCGCCAGTCGCTCCGTCTCAACGCCGCTTCTTCGGCTTGACCTGCTTGTAGCCGAGCATCTTCATCGCGGCAGTGAGCGTCTGCGCGGTCGAAAAGTATTCGGCCCACGGATCGACCTTCTGGAACGACAGGTGCTCGCGCGCAGTCGCGATGGTCCAATGCGCGCCGCTCTTCAGCGTCGGCAGATCGTCCCAGGTGACCGGCATCGACACGCCCAGACCCGGTCGGGCGCGGGCGGAATAGGCCGATGCGGTGGTCGCGCCATGACCGTTGCGCAGGTAGTCGACGAAGATCCGGCCGTGCCGGTTCTCGGCGCCGCTCTTCGCGACGAAACGCGACGGGATCGTCGCCGCGAGATGCTGCACCACCGCCTTCGAAAAACCGTTGACGTTGTCGTAGTCGAGTCGCGTCGCGAGCGGCACGAAGACGTGCAGGCCCTTGCCGCCGCTGGTCTTGAGCCAGCTGCGCAGGCCGAGCTCGGTCAGGATCGTGCGCGTCAGCACGGCGGCTTCCTGGAGCTGGACCCAGGTCACACCTTCGCCCGGGTCGAGGTCGAAGACGACCCGGTCCGGCGTGTCGATGTGCTTCGCGGTCGAGTTCCAGGTGTGCAGCTCGATCACGTTCATCTGCGCGGCGCCGACCAGGGCCTGTGCGTTCGCGATCTCGAGCAGCGCCTGATGCCCCGGCCACAACGCAGCATCCAGCTCGCGGATGCCGGGGATGCCGAGCTTGTCGCCATGCTTCTGGAAGAACAGCTCGCCGCCGATGCCGGTCGGACCGCGCACGAGCGAGACCGGCCGGTCGATCAGATGCGGCAGGATCCAGTCGGCGACGCTCTCGTAGTAGCGCACCAGATCGATCTTCTTCAGGCCGGTGCTCGGGTCGATCACGCGGTCGGGGTTCGATACCTTCTGGGCGCTCGATGATGCGGTCTTGCGCGTCGCGGCTGGGGCCGGCGGAGTGGCCTTCCGCGCCGGTTCCGAATGCGTGATCGCGGCCGGCCGCTCGCGCGTCACGTCCCGGGCCGCCTTGTCGGCACGCAAGCCCTGGAACGACGCGTGCCGCACGTGGCCGTCGGGTGTCCACTCGGCGAAGGCGATCTCGGCGACCAGCTCGGGACGCACCCAGCGCTCGGTTGCCGCGGCCGTGCGGCGCGACCAGCGGCCGCGCCCGGTCGGATCGCCGACCTCGAACGGCGGCTCGTCGATCTCGATGTGAGTCAGCTTGCCGTGCAACTCGTGGCCGGTCTTGCCGTCCCAGCCGGTGCCGACGTTGCCGGCATAGACCAGCTTGCCCTCGTCGTAGACGCCGAGCAGCAGGCTGCCGACCTCGGCCGTCGCGCCGCTGCGGTCGACGAAGCCGCCGATGACGAATTCCTGGCGCTGCCCGCACTTCAGCTTCAGCCAGGTCTCGGTGCGACGCGACACATACGGCGCATCGCGGCGCTTCGCGATGACGCCTTCGAGCTGGAGGCGGCAGACGTTGTCGAGCACGCTCGCGACGTCGCCGGGGAAGTCTTCGCTGAAGCGAACGCGGTCGCTGCCCTTGTGTTCGATGAGCTGGCGCAGCAGGCGGCGGCGATCCTGCAACGGCACCTTGCGCAGGTCGTAGCCCTCGAAGAACGGCACGTCGAACAGATAGCAGATGATCTGTTCGGTTCGCGACGAGTCGAAGGCGTTCTGCAGCGCGTTGAAGTCGGGCACGCCAGCCGCATTCATCACGACGATCTCGCCGTCGAGCCACGCCGAGCCGACGCCCATCGCCTCGATCTGCGCGACCAGCGAGGTCATGCGATTGGTCCAGTCGTGGCCGCCGCGGGTGATCAGGCTCACCTTGCCCTTGTCGACGCGGCACATCACGCGATAGCCGTCGAACTTGATCTCGCAGAGCCAGTCGCTGCCGGTCGGCACGGTCTTCGACAGCGTGGCGAGTTGCGGCGACACGCTGTCGGGCAAGTGCGCCTTGACGGCGCCTTTGAGCGCATCGTGGGCCACCGGCGTCTCGTCGTGCGGCGGAGCGACGGCGGCATTGCCGCCTGGGTTCTCGCGTTCGGCCAGCGGTCCCAGCGGCTTGGTGATCACGCTGTCGGGCAAGGCCGTGACGACGTCATAGGCCGACAACGGCTTGGCCCACTCGTCCTTCTTCTTGAACAGCAGCCACGGGTCCTGCCGATCACCCGGCTTGCGGATGCGCACGAGCTCCCACAGGCCGGCCAGCTTTTCGCCGTGCAGGTGGAAGACCAGCTTGCCGTCGGCCATGCCCTGACGCGCGTCGCCGACCGGCTCCCAGGTGCCACGGTCCCAGACGATCACATGGCCGGCACCGTACTGCTTCGGCGGGATCGTGCCCTCGAAGGAACCGTATGAAACCGGATGGTCTTCGACGTGGACGGCCATGCGCTTCTCGGCTGGATCGAAGCTCGGCCCCTTCGGCACCGCCCACGACCACAGCACGCCGTCGAACTCGAGCCGGAAGTCGTAGTGCAGGCGGCTCGCTGCGTGCTTCTGGATCACGAACGAGCGCTGCTTCGTTCGCTTGGCGACTGTCGCACGCGGCTCCGGCGTGCGCTCGAAGTCACGCTTGCGGCGATAGGCCGACAGCGCTTCGGCAGGTTCAGAACGACGTGTCGGCATGGGCCTTCATCGGTGCGAGGCGCTCGTTCTCGAGCGCTGATGCGCATGCGACGAAAGGCTCGTGACAGGGCAACAACACCGCGTTTTCCCGACCCTGCGACACCTCCGCCAGGCGGCGAATTCGCGTTTGATTCGTGCACTCTTCACAACAGATGCGATTGGACACAACCCTGTCGGGAATGCTCGGCGACACAGAGCCCATCGTTGGCGTCAAACTTCGTCCGCCAGCTTCGAGATCCGGCTGGGCAGAGGACAACATCGATGGCCACATTGACTGCTTCGGAGTTCGGCGCGCTGGGCGACAGCGCGCCTTTGCATCTTCCCATGCCCGGCCTTTTCGCCGATGTCGAAGCCGGCTCCGGCGCGGTCGCGCTGACCGACGAATTCCTTGAGGCCGCGCCGCGTCTTCGCCTCGAAGTCCTGCAGCAGTGGGTGAAGGCGCTCAACGTGCAGAAGGAGCGGGCACTGGTCGACATGTTCCGCGAGTACGCGGCATCGCTGCGCGGACTGACGATCGTCGAGCAGATCGAACGGTTTCGCGTGGCGTGCCATCGGCGCGGCGTCGACTGCCCGCCGGAGTTTCCGGTCCTGTTGCAGCGTTTCTGAAGGGCGCCGGTGATCGAAGGCATCGCGAGCCGCATCGGCGTCGAGCTCGACGCCGAGACCAAGGAGAAGGTCGCCAACGAACAGTTGCGCATGGTCTGGGCCCATGCCGCTGTCGGCACGCTGATCGCCACCGCCTTCGCCGTGGTGATGGCGCTCCACCTGCGCAGCAGCGTGGAACTCGGCCTGGTCCAGCTCTGGATCGCGATGAAGCTGCTGGTCGCGGTGCCGCGCGTCGTTCAGGGCCAGATCTTCCGGCGCCGCGGGTTTCCGGGCGGCAGCGGATGGCGCCAAGCCACGTACTGGCTGCTCGCCCTCGATGGCGCGGTCTGGGGCATCGCCGGACTCTGGCTGATGGGGTCCGACATCAACACCGCCTCGCTCGTCACCGCGAGCCTGTGCTGCGTCGCCTGCGTGGCGACGTTCGGCCTGCAGGTCAGCAAGGTGGCGACCGGCGCCTACGTCGTGCCGATCGTGGTGCCGATGGTGATCGGCATGCTGGTGCGGGCCGATCCGTTCGGCATCTACGGCGCGATCGGCCTCAGCCTGTTTCTGGCGCAGTTGCTCATCACCGCGAGCCGCTCGGACGCGAAGCTGTCCGAAGTCTTCCTGCTGCGGATCCATTCGGCACGCATATCCGCCGAAAAGGTGCAGGCGCTGGAGCTCGTTCAGCGTCAGTCGGCCGTGAAGAGCCAGTTCCTCGGCACGGTCAGCCACGAATTGCGCACGCCGATCCACGGCATGCTCGGGGTGGCGCGGCTGGTTCACGTCGAAACGACCGATCCGCTCGTGAAGAAGCGCATGGAGCTCGTCGAGGCATCGGGGACCCACCTGCTCGGCCTCGTCACCGACCTGCTCGATATCTCGCGCATCGAGTCCGGTCAGATGCGGATTCAGCGCATCGCGTTCGACCTGTCTTCCGAGGTCGAGCGGGTGGCCGACATCTACGCGGTGCGCGCGGCCGAGAAGGGCCTCGCGTTCACGATGGACAGCCACCTGACCGGGTCGACCTGGGTCATCGGCGATCCGGTGCGCACGCGGCAGGTCCTGCACAACCTGCTCGGCAATGCGATGAAGTTCACCCACAAGGGCTGGGTGCATCTGATGGTGCGGCCGGGCGCGTTGCCTGGTCAGGTTCATTTCGAGGTGCGCGACACCGGGGTCGGCATCAGCGAGGAGGACCAGAAGGTGGTGTTCAACGCGTTCCGGCAAGTCGGCTCGCAGCCTGACAGTCGCCGTCATGGCACCGGCCTCGGGCTGACGATCGCGCATGAGATCGCCCGCCTGCTCGGCGGCGACATCACGCTGAAGAGCAAGCCCGGCTTCGGTTCGATCTTCGACTTCTGGGCGCAGTTCGAAGCGACCGTCGAGCCGTCGGCTCATCCGACACGACAGGATGCCCTGGCGCGCGGCGATATCGAGGTCTGCGCCCGCATCCTGCTGGTCGAGGACAACGACGTCAATGCGCTGATCGCCGGCTCGATGCTGGCCAACCAGGGCCACCAGGTCGAGCGCGTCGCCGACGGCGCTGAAGCGGTGCGCCGCGCATTGCGCGAGATCGACCGGCCCGACCTGATCCTGATGGACTGTGTGATGCCGTCGATGGACGGCTTCGAGGCGACGCGCTCGATCCGCGCTCAGGAGGCGGCGATGGGCCTGCGGCGGGTCCCGATCATCGCGCTGTCGGCGTTGATCGACGAGGACACCGGGCGCAACTCGATCGAAGCCGGCATGGACGATGCGCTCGGCAAGCCGTTCTCCGACGAGGACCTGCGCAAGATCATGCGGCCGTGGCTCGCCCTGCGCGAGAGCGAGCGCCAGGGCGCGCTCGCCGGCGTGACGCGGCGCGACTCAGTTGACGAGGACGGGGCGGCTTGAACCTTGGCGAACGATCGCCTCGGCGGGCTGGGCTCGCCCGCCGGCAAGCCAGCCGGTCGGCTGTTCGACGCGGCGTGCCGGATCGCGGCGTGGCAGCGCAGGCTGGGTCGAGAACAGCTGGATGTCGGGGTGCGACGTCTCGATCATGAACTCGTAAAGCGGGTGCCGCGTTTCGCGCCACCGGCTCTCGGCCGTCGTCACATTGAAGGAAAGCACCCGATGGTCGAGCCGGCCGGCATGCAGCAGCGGGATGAATCGGCCATCTTCGAAGACGTCGGAAAACCCGAGGCGCCGGTACTGGCGCACCAGGGCTTCGCTGCGCGCGCCGATCACCATCCAGCGCACCTGGGTGGCCAGGCAGAACAGATAGCTTGCCTTCATCAGGCAGAGCTTGACCAGCGGATCGGCGCCGGCGACCGCGGACAGGCGCGTGACCTCGGCCCGCGTGTCGCTGCGCATCGCATCGGGCACCGTCATGCTGTGCTCGATCAGCAAGGGGCCGCCCGCATTGGTCTGAAAGCGTGCGGTGCCGACCGCCTCACCGCTCAATTTGTCGACGCACAGCACCACGACGGTGTTCGCGTCGGCGTCGAGCAGGTCCGGCTCCATCAGCGTCGTGTGCAGCTGGGGCACGTGGTGCCCGTATGACATCGCTCGCACCCGGCAGGCGGCCTGTAACTCGTTGCGCGTCCTGGCAATCCGGACGCCGAAGCTGAGTGACTGCGTATGCATCTACCGACCCTCGCCGACTGTTGTTAGCAGGCAGGCCCTCATGACGCCTCGGGTACTGCCCATTGATGAGGAAATTAACCGGTTTTCCCGGCGCTGCAAAACTCAATTCGATTCAGTGGTGCGGGCGCGACGCGCAACGCGCTCGACTCGATTAGAACGCATAAATGTGCGCGAGGCGAATCGACGCGGTGCATGCAGAGCCGCCTTGGACGCCGCGAACGCAAGAGGACAACTCGTCATTGCGCTCTCGGTCGCGACGCGAGATGCTGGCCCCGCATGCGGGCACAGATCTCGCTGCCCTTGACAAGAACCCCTCCCATGTGTCCCGAGACCCTCCCATGCCAGCCGTCGTGACGGACCACGTCAGTCGAAATGACAATTCTGGCGGCCACGGTGCACTGGCGTTGTTGATCGAGCGCAATCCGTTGCCTTCGCTGCTGTTCGATCCGCAGTGGCTCAACGTCCTCGCGGCGAACGGCGCGGCGCGCGATCAGTACGGCTACGACGCTGCCGAGTGGCTGCGCCTGACGATGACGGACATCGTCTGCGCCGACGACCTGCCCGCATTCCTGCGCTCGATCGAGCCCAAGCTTCGCGACCCACGCCGGGTGCAGCGTTGGCAGCACCGCTGTCGCGACGGCAGCCTGATCGAAGTCGATTGCCAGACCGACGCTTTGCAATACGAAGGCCGCACGGCGCTGCTGGCGGTTGCCCGACGGGTCGACGACGGTGCTTCGGTGGACGGCGCAGAGCCTGCGCATCGGGTGGTCACGACGCCGTCGAACGGCGCGGGGCGACCGAATGGGGGCGTCCTCGTCGACGGTGACCCGCCCGGGATGCGGCAGCGAACTCAAAATGAGTTCCTGGCACGTCTCAGCCACGAGCTGCGCACGCCGCTGAACGCGGTCATCGGATTCTCCGAGCTGCTTGCCGCCCAGGACATGGCGGGCGACTCGAACCAGTCGCGCTATGTCGAGCACATCCTCGAGGCCGGGCGCCACCTGCTGTCGCTCGTCGACGACGTGCTCGACCTGCAGCGCGTTGCCGATCGCAAGATTCCGCTGACGCCGCGCCCGTTGGAGCTGGCGAGCTTCATTGCGAGTGAGACGACGCTGCTGCAGCCGTTGCTGAAGAAGCAGAACCTGACGTTGATCAACGACGTGCCGGCCGGGCTGATGGTGTCCGCCGATGTGCGCTGCCTGCGTCAGGCCTTGCTGAACCTGTCGACCAACGCGATCAAGTACAACCGGCCTGCTGGCCTCGTGCGCTGGTCGGCGAGCGTGGTGCGGCCCGGCCATGCGGTCCTGAAAATCTCGGATACCGGGTACGGCATGTCGCGCGAGCAGTTGCCGCGGCTGTTCCAGCCGTTCGACCGCCTCGGGATGGAAGCCTCGTCCCATCCCGGCAGCGGCCTCGGGCTGCTGATCGCGAAGGGGCTGATCGAGCACATGGGCGGCAAGCTCGATGTCGAGAGCCGGGTCGGCGTCGGCACCCATGTCCTGGTCGAGCTGCCGCTGGCCGAGCCGCATTCGCTGTTCGGCGATTTGGACGCGAGCGCGCTCGACATGTCGATGATGGCGACGCATGGCATGGGCGAGCCCAGCGCCGTGCCGATCCGCGCGCAGAGCAACCTGATGCCGACGATCCGCGTCCTCTACGTCGAGGACAACCGCGTCAATGCGATGCTGTTCGAAGCCGTTCTCGGCGTGCGGCCGGACATCGAGCTGCGCATCGCCGAGACCGGTTGGGAGGCGCTCGACGTGGTCGAGAGCTGGGTTCCCGATGTCCTGGTGCTCGACGCCAACCTGCCCGACATCCACGGCGTCCGCCTGTTGCGGCAGATGCGCGAGCTCGACGAGCTGAAGACGACGCCGGCGTTCATGTGTTCGGCCGATGCGCTCGAAGAGGACGTGCAGGTTGCGCGTGCTGCCGGATTCGCCGATTACTGGACCAAGCCGGTCGACTTCACCAAGGTTTTCGCCGACCTGCGTGGCCTCGGGCTCGGCGCGTTCAAGACCGATCTGTCCTGAGTCGCGGCGTCGCGGCACCGGTGCCAGAATGGCGCCCCTCGATCGGCGCGCATGCCGACGCGATCCGGAAAGGAATGCCATGAATCTGAAAGTCCCGATCGTCATCCTCGACGAGCTCGCGGAGTCGGTGATCCGCTCGACCGGTCAGCTCGATCTGGCCAGCGGCGAGATCTTCGATGTGCGTTACGAGATCGATCGGCCTGGCCCGCTCGGCCTGCCCGCCGCCGACGAGCAATACGAGTTCACCAGCGGGATGCTCTCGAACGACGGCAAAGACGTCGAGTTCCGTGTCGATGTCGACGTGATGCGGGCGCGCTACTTCGTCAGTCCGAGCGAGTTGCTGGAGCTGAAGGTACGCGCCGCCAAGCTGTTCGCCGGCCTCGAAGGGAAGGCGCTGCTCGACAGCGCCCAACGCGTCGCCACCGAACATCTCGAGCCGAAGAAGAAAGGAACGGCCCCGGCGCCGAAGCGCCACCTGCATTGAGGGGCCGTCACCAGCTGTTGCGCAGCTCTCGCAACTTGAGAAAGACCGTGCGCGGATCGGGTCGCTCCGGCAGGTCCGGATAGCTTTCGCGCAGCTTCGCGATCACGCCCGGGCTGTCGAGCCGGAAGAACGTGTTGAAGCGCTTCTCTTCTTCGAGTGTCGTCACCGCCGAGGTCACCGGATCCTGCCCGGCGGCGCGTGCGAGGCGCTCCTGCGCCGCGGCGTTGTCCGGCTCCCGCGACAGCGTGAACTTCAGGTTGGTCTCGATGTAGTCGTGCCCCGGGTAGACCTGCGTGTTGGCCGGCAGCGCGGCGAGCTGGCGCGAGAAAGTCGTGTACAGCTCGCCAGGGTCGCCGCCGTTGTGGCAGTTGCCGGCACCGGCGTTGAACAGCGTGTCGCCGGAGAACAGGGCCGGCTGGTCGGTGTGCGAGCGCAAACAGATGTGGCACATCGTGTGGCCGGGCGTGTCCATGCATTCGAGCTCGACCCGATTGCCGACCTTGATGATGTCGCCGGCGCCGACACCGCGGTCGACGCCATCGATCCGGCCGGCCGCGCGGTGGTGGGCGATGAGCTTGGCGCCGGTCGCCGCGACCACCGCCGCGTTGCCGCCGGTGTGGTCGTGGTGCTCGTGGGTGTTCAGGATCTGGGTGATGCGCCAGCCGTTCGCCTTGGCCTTCGACAGGCACTTCTCGTGGTCCAGCGGGTCGATCGCGAGGGCCTCTCCGGTGTCGGGGCAGGCGATCAGGTAGTTGAAGTTCCGGTAGGCATTGCCGGTCCAGATTCGCTCGACGATCACGTCATGGCTCCTCGGCTGTGATGAAGGTTCGGACCATTCTAGGAAGCGCAGGGTGCGGCGCGCGGGAGTAGCCCACGAGCGTGGCCGCAGGCGCCATGAGACATCAGCGCTGCGCCTTGTCCTTGGCGTTCTGCGCCTCGATCCGTTCGCGCGCCGCCTGCCAGTCGGCATCGCGCCAGCTGCGCAGCTCGTAGAAGTTGCCGCCGGTCGCAAGCGCATTGCCACCGTCCATCATGATGCTCTGGCCGGTGAGCCAGTCACATTGCCCGGGTGCCATCAGGAACGTCGACAGGTTCTGCAGTTCGCTCATCAGGCCCGGGCGCGCCATCGGGTTGCGCTCGCGGCTGCGGGCGCCGGGCTCCTCGCCCGGGTTGAGGCGCTTGCTCATGCCCTCGGTCGGAATCTCGCCAGGCCCGACCGCATTGAGGCGGACGCCGTACGGCGCCCACTCGATGGCAAGCGACTTGGTCATCACGTCGATGCCGGCCTTGCTCATCGCGGAGGGCACGACGTACGGTGATCCGTTGTCGACCCAGGTGGTGATGATGCTCATGACGCTTCGACAGGGGGCGCCCTGCGTCCACTTGCCTTCCCTCGATTCGGCGACCCAGCGCTTGCCGACGGCCTGGGTCACGTAGAAGGTGCCGTGGAAGACGATGTTCGCGATTGCGTCGAATGCGCGCGACGACAGGGACTCTGTCGGAGCAATGAAATTGCCTGCCGCATTGTTGATGAGCCCGGTCAACCCGCCGCTTTGCCAGAGGTCGCCGACCATGGCATCGACCGCTTGTGCATCGCGGATGTCGACGCCGAACGTGTCGACTCGCCGTTCGGGGTATGCCGCCTTCCAGGTTGATGCCGTCGCATCGCAGACCGACTTGCGCCGGCCGCAGATCGCCACGTCGGCGCCGAGCGAAAGCATCTGCTCCGCCATGGCCTGCCCGAGGCCACTGCCGCCCCCGGTCACCAGAACCCGTTGTCCCGCCATCAGCGTCTTCGAATACATCGCCTGGTCTCCTCCGGTTTCGTGAGATCGGCGAGGATACGCTTGCGCGCCGTCTCGCGAAGCGGGTCGATCGGCACCCCTGTCATTGCAATCGGAGAAGTGAAATATGGACCGCATCGAAGTGCTGCCGCTCGGCGCCGACGTCATCGACACCCTGAAGAGCATCGCCACGGCGACGCTGACGACGGTCCTGCTCAAGCATGGCTTGCGCAACGTGTGGATGCGCGGAACGCGGCCGCTCGCTCCGGGTCAGGGGCGGCGTGTCGGCCGTGCTTTCACGCTGCGTTTCGTTCCGGCCCGCGAGGATCTGGCCACGCCGGCGTCGTGGGGCTCACCGATCTCGACACGAGCCGCGATCGAGGCGATGCCGGACGGGGTGATCGCCGTGGTCGACGCGATGGGCGTGACCGACGCCGGCATCTTCGGCGACATCCTGTGCGCTCGGATGGCCAAGCGAAAGGTGGCCGCGCTCGTCAGTGACGGGGTGGTGCGCGACGTCGACGGCGTGCTCGGCACCGGGTTGGCAGTCTGGTGCCAGGGCACGTCGGCACCGGCCTCGGTCACCGGCCTGACCTTCGTGAACTGGCAGGAGCCGATCGGCTGCGGTGGAGTCGCCGTGTTCCCGAACGATGTCGTGGTGGCCGACAGCGACGGGGCCGTGGTGATACCTGCTGCACTCCTCGACGCCGTATTGACGGCCGCAGTCGAGCAGGAACGCCAGGAGGGCTGGATCATGCGCCAGGTCGAAGCGGGTGCTGCCTTGCCCGGGCTCTACCCGATGAACGAGGCGACGAAGGCTCGCTACGAGGCCTCGAAGCTGAGCAGTGACTGAAGCGCGGTCATCGAAGCCGCGCCATGTGCGGCTCGACCCGACGCGACGCCTGCGCCACTGTTGACGTCAAGAGATCGAGGTCACTCGCCGGCGACGGTCGTCGTGGCCGAGGCGAATCGCTGTGCGCCGGCACCGATCGGCTGCGTTGCTTCGAGCAGTGCGAGTGACGGGCTCTTCAAGGTCCGAGCCAGCGCGATCACCGAACGACCGGGGTCGGACGGCAAGGTCTGCATCGGGTCGGCACCTCGGGCCAGCAGGAACTCGACCATGGCGGGCTGTGCGCCGGGTCGGGCGAGGAAGTTCGGCACGAGCACGCGAGCCAGTGGCAGCCATGCGAGCTGGTTGCCCTGCATCGGCGGAACCCGGCGGATCAGTTCCGGGGCGCGCAGCAACCACCAGTCCAGTGCGGCCCAATGGCTGGTCCGCAGCGCCTCTTCGAAACCCGGGCGACGCTCGCCCTGGTAGCTGCCGAGTGCGGCCCGGGCCGTATGGCCGTCCGCCTCGAGATCCCGTGCGATCGGCAGTGAGAGTGCATCCGGGTGCAAGGCGCCCAGCGGGCTGAATCCGAGCGTTCCGGGTTGCAGCAGTCCGCGCGAGCGCCAGGTGACGACCACGGTGTCGAGTCCTGCCGTCCGGGCGTTCGGACAGGTCAGCATCCGCATGACGTCATGGTGAACCGATCGAGGATCGTTCGTCCCGATCTGGACGAGCGCCCGTAGCGACTCCGCCGAGGCGGCGGCGAAGTCGGGACAAGCGTCCTGGCGAGCCAGTGGTTCCAACGGCGAACCGGAGCAAGCGCCGAACCGTGCGCCCTTGTCCAGCAGCTCCGGCAAGACCGTCCAGAGCCGTGGGTCTCGCGTGGCCAGCGTCAGCGCGCATTCGGCGAAGCCGGTGTGCTCGATGTCGGCCGCGACGAGGCTGCCGGGCCTGAACGCACCGCAGCGAACCGAGAGCGCCCGTTGCACGCTCGTCAACAAGACACAAGGACGCTCGTCGCCTTCCGTCAACTGGGCATGCACGTGCTTCACCACGGCCCACGTGATGCTCGTGTCCGTGCTCGCGCCGGCGACCGTCAGCAGAACGGAAGTGGTCGAGCAGCCCGATCCGATCGCCAGCAGGGCGACGGTCACGACGAAGGTTGAAAGCTTGCGCAGGAAGAGCATCCGGGACCGATCCATTCGCCCCGACCAGACCGGGAGCAGGCTGGGATCGGGGGCGATCACGGCCATCATCGAACCGCAGCCACCTTCGAGATGTCAGCGAGTGTTTCGCAGAGGCGTGCAATCGACGCTCCGTGCCAACCATTCCCGCCCGGTCGACCCGGGCGGCTCA
>JBDSAB010000028.1:0-7569 GCA_039922395.1 Caldimonas sp. | reverse complement strand
GTCCTTCGCATAGCGTTCGATCGCCTGGCGCGTCACCGTGCCGACGGCGGCCGTCTGGCCGTCGGCCGTGTTCTCGCCGTGCTCCAGCAACGCCTGCAGGCGCGCCATCAGGTCGTCGAGGTCGAGGCCGTCGCCGGCGAGCAGCGACTGACCGAGGCAGAGCGCCATGCCCGTGTCGCCGGTCCACGCGCCGGCGGCGCTGTCCGGTTCGACCAATGGCGTGAAGCTGCCGCGCTTCCTGCCGGTGACCGTCGCACCGATCGCATCGCCGACCGCCAGGCCGAGCAGGCAGCCGAGCGCCCGGTCGCGCGCCGCGGCGCCGTCGAGCTCGGCCCAGACCGGCGTCTCGGGTGGCTCCGACACCTCGGGCACCCAGCCCGATGCCGACTCGCCGTCGACATTCATGCGCGCGACGCTTGCCGCCGAAACCGGCGGAAGCAGATGGCGGTAGCGCCGGATCCGGTCGGCCAGCCCGGCCGTCGTTGCGGTGTCGCTCATGGCGGTTCAGAGCTCCGTGACTTCGATGCGGTAGTGGAACGTGACGGGCGACCCGGGCAACCTCGGGTCGCGGCGCACGAGCTCCTTCTTGACCGTCTCGGCATCGACCTCGTGGTTCGCCGCGTCGTAGGCCTTGCAGAACTCGGTCCGGAAGCGCGAGCCCGGCGGGAACAGCACCTCGCCGCCACCCTGGCCCTTCAGTTGCGCACCGTCCGAACGACCGCCCTCGTTCAACACGCCGCTCAGCAGCGAGATGTCCTTGCCCTTCGACCCCTTCTTGCCCCAGATCAGGATCTCGGCGGTGGGCGGCTTCTTCGCGTCGACGAGCGACCCGCCGGAAGCGCCCGTGCTCCAGAAATCCTTGATCTCGAATTCACTGCCGACGCTGTAGCGCGACTGCAGGGAGTCGCCGTGCGGGGTCTCCCAGCGGAACAGCGGATAGCCGGCCGTGCCGTAGTCCGGCAGCAGGTCGAGCGCCTCGCGCAGCAGCTCGATATGGACCTTGATCTGATCGAGCTTCTTCGCGGTGAACTTCGACGGGTCGGCCGATCCACGCAGCAGGCCGTTGATGTCGTCGAAGTTGGTGCCCGAGTAGCCCAGAGCCGCGGCCACCTGCGCCGGCGACAGCGAAAGCGCCACGCCCTGCACCTGCGCGGCGATGTAGACCTCCTGCATCTTCGTCTGGAGCGCTTCCTTGCCGTACTCCAGGCTGACGGCCATCACGTCGAACTTGTCGGCCTCGCTGAGCGCGGAGAACTTGGGCATCGTGGTCAACGTGTCGCCGAGGCCGCCCTTCACGGGCCTGCGATTGGCGGCCTTCTGCTTGCTGTCGTTGGCCCACCGCTCCGCCCCCTTCGCGCGGGCTTCCTCGACGATGGTCTTGGCCTTCAGCTGCTTTGCCCCGGCTGTCGATTCCCAGCGCGGGTGGTCATCGGTCGTCAAGGCCTCGGCATGGTCCTTCGAGAGGTTCTCGTAGTCGGCAGCCAGCTGCTTGCGCCGATCCTGATCGCCCCACAGGTCCTTCTGCTGGAGCGCGCGCTCCGCACGCGCGAACATCGCCTTGCTGCGCTCGATGAACACCAGCGCCTCGTACGGCTTGGCGACTGCATCGGCCAGTGCACCAGCCTGCTTGATCAGCTTGATGGCCTCGGCGTGCTGGCCCGCTTCGAGCTCTTCGGTGGCTCGCGTGACGATCTCCTCGATCTCGCTGATCGCCGTCTCCTGGCCCTTCATCGCGCCCGACTGCTTCGCGTAGAGCGCGGCTTTCTGGATCCGGACCCGAACCCCCGGTTCCGCCTGGTCGAAATCCCGGGCGAGGTTGACTTCCTCCGCCTTGCGCAACTTCGGCGTGGCATCGATCAGCGCCTGCTTGAAGTTGAAGTCGCGGATCTGCAGCGGCGCCGGCGGCATCGGCAGCTTCAGGAAGTCGGCGCCGATCCGGGCCTGCTGCGACTTCGGGGCGGCAGCGAGGACCCGCCTCTGCGCGCCATCGATGTCCCGGTAGGCCGACTCGTAGGCCTCGCGCTCCTTCTTCTGGGTCGCGGTCTCGGGCGTGGCCGTCCGCGGCCGCAGCGGCGGGATCTTGACGGCGTCCTCGAGATCGGTCAGCGCGGCGTTGGCCATGTCCCACCGGCCGCCGCCCATCGCGATCTTCGCCGCGTCGTAGTGGAACGTCAGCGCGCCCGCGGTGATGGTGTGCAGCGGCAGCACCTTTCGGTACTCGACCTCGACCGCCTTGAATCGGCGCGTCACCGTGTCGGGGTGGTCGGGGGGCGGGCGCCGGATCGCTTCGTCCAGGTCCTGGACGGCGCGGGCCGCGATGTCCCACTGCTCGCTGTCGACGGCGCGCTTCGCCTTCTGGTAGACCGCGGTCAGCGCCGGTGCCGTCGACGTGTGCATCGGCAGGACGCTCTGGTACTTCAGCTGGAGCAGGTTGAAATGGTTGCGGATCAGCCGCTGCCGCACTTTGACCGGATCGACCTGGCTGGTTGCACCTTGGGCCGTGGTCGCGGTACGGGTCGTCGCGGTGTCGGTGGTCGTGGAAGGCTGCGGCCGGGTCGGCGGCGGCCGCTGGATCGCCCGCTCCAGATCCTTGACGGCGCCGGCGGCCACGTCCCACTGCTCGTTCTCGACCGCGGCCTTCGCCGCGTTGTAGACGAACTTCAGCGCGCCCGCGGTCGACGTGTGCTGCGGCAGCACCTCCTCGTACTTCAGCTTGAGCAGGTTGAAGTGATTGCGGATCAGCCGCTGCTGGACCTTGACCGGATCGACCTGGCTCCGGACCGCGTCGCCGGTCGACCCGGTGCCCTCGCTCGGCACGGCCTGCGCGCCGTTCCCGGTCTGCGCGGTCGGATTCGCCTGAGTCGGATTCGCCTGCACCGCCTGGCGGCCCACGGCGATGCGTGGTGCGGCCCGCTGCCCACTCGCATTGCGAATGTGCATGTCCAGGAATCGGCGTGCCGTGGGGTTGAGCTTGTCGACAGGATCCGAGGTCGCCATGCGTCGTCCTGGTGGGGTGGTGGGGCAGCGGCGGCAATCGATACCCGACCGTTCATTCAGTGTCGCATGCGGACGATCGCGCGCTCGATGCGGCAGGCCCGGCCTGGCCATCGCGCGCCCGCGGCGCCCTTGGCATCGATCGGCGTGCCGCTCAGGCCCGCGCGAAGTCGATGAAGCGCTGCTCGATGTCCACGCCCTCCAGCCGGACGCGGACCGCGTCGCCGACGTCGAGCCCTTCGGCGCCCTTCACCACGCGCCCCTCGACCAGCGGCGACGTGATGCGGACGAAGGTGCCCTTGGTCGCGACGCCGGTGACGATCGCCTCGAAGGTCTCGCCGATGCGGCCCTGCAGCAGGTAGGCCGCGGCCGCCTTCAGGACGCGCCGCTCGATCGTCGACGCGTTGTCTTCCTGGGCCGTGCAGTGCTGCGCGATCGCATCGAGCGCCGCGATCGAATACGGCGGCGCGCGTCCGGCCAGCGCCGACTTCACGAGGCGCTGCGTCACGAGGTCGACGAAGCGGCGGTTCGGCGCGGTCGAATGCGCGTAGTCGTTGACCGCGAGTCCGAAGTGCCCGGCGGGCGGCGCGTCGGCCGGGGCCGCAGCGTAGGCGCCCGAACCGAGCAGCTTGACGACGGCGAGCGACAGGTCCTCGAAGCGGCCCGGCTCCGCGGCGCGCCGCGCGGCCAGGAATTCGTCGAGCGCGCGCGCATCGGGTTCGGCCGGCAGCGCGGCGCCGTGGCCGGCGGCCAGCGCCACCAGCCGGTCCCAGCGGCGCGGCTGCTGGAGCACGCGGCGCAGCGACGGCAGGCCATGCGACGTGAGAAAGCGGGCCGTCGCGCCGTTGACCGCGATCATCAGATCGGCGATCAGGTCCTTCGCGCGGTTCTTGCGGTCGGCGCGCAGGTCGGTCAGCTGGCCGTCGACGAAGACCGGCCGCGCCTGCACCGTCGCGATGTTCAGCGCGCCGCGCCGATGGCGCCAGCGGCGCAGGCCGAGCGCAGCCTGGTCGTGCAGGCGCAGCTGGCCGGCCAGCGCCGCACTCGTCGCGACCGCCGGCGGCGCCTCCGCCTGCCCGTCGAGCCACGCCGACACGCTGTCGTAGTCGAGCTTCGCCCGGTTGCGCACGATCGCGAGGACGAGCTCGGCATCCGCCACCGCGCCGTCGCGATCGATGCTCATCTCGACCACGACCGCGCGCCGGTCCGCGCTCTCGCGCAACGACGTCAGGTCGTTCGACAGCGCCGGCGGCAGCATCGGGAACACGCCGGCCGCGGTGTAGACCGAGGTCGTGTTGACCGCGGCGTGCACATCGATCGCCCCATCGGCCGGCACCCGCGCATCGACATCGGCCACGGCGACGGCGAGGCGCACGCCGCCCTCGGGCAGCGCCTCGGCCCAGCTCAGCTGGTCGAGATCGAGCGTGTCGGCGTTGTCGATCGAGAACCAGAGCCGGTCGCGCAGATCGCGCACACCGGCGCTGTCCGTGTCGCCGTGCGACGACGTGCCTTGCAGCTCGCGCGCGACCTCCGGGCCGAACTCGGGCCGGAAGCCGTGGCTCTGCATCTCGAGGGCGGCGATGCGGGCGAGGTCGTGGGCGTCCATGCGAGGACGCTGATCCTAAGGCCTGGGTCGGCGGCCGCGCCGCGCGTCAATGCAGGTGCAATGCGGGCAACGGCGCGGTTGCGTGCGGACGCGCCGCCCACAGCTCGGACCACGCACCGAGCTCGGCGGCCGGCATCGGCCGGCTCATGTGATAGCCCTGGGCATGGTCGCAGTTCAGGTCGCGCAGGAGGTCCCAGACCGCCGCCGATTCGATCCCCTCGGCGACCACCGACAGGCCGAGGTTGTGGGCCAGGTCGATGGTCGAACGCACGATCATCGCGTCGCTCCGATCGGTCTCCATGCTGCGCACGAAGGACTGGTCGATCTTCAGCTCGTTGACGGGCAGCCGCTTCAGGTAGGCGAGCGACGAATAGCCGGTGCCGAAGTCGTCGATCGAGAGCGCGAAGCCGGCCTGGCTCAGGCGCTCCAGGATCGCGAGCGCGCGCTGCGGCTCGTCCATGATCGCGCTCTCGGTGATCTCGAGGCAGATCGCGCGCTCGGGTACCCGATGGCGCTGCAGGATCGTCGCCAGCTTCTGCGGCAGCTTGACGTCGAGCAGGTCGCGCGTCGACAGGTTGACCGACAGCACGAGATCGAGCCCCTGGTCGTGCAGCAGGCGCCACTCGCGGGCCGTCGCCTCGAAAACCCAGAGCGTCAGCTCGCGGATGAAGCCGGTCTGCTCGGCGAACGGGATGAACTGGATCGGCGGCACCAGGCCGCGCTCCGGGTGCTGCCAGCGCAGCAGCGATTCGGCGCCGATCAGCCGGCCGCTCTTCAGCTCGAGCTTCGGCTGCAGGTAGAGCCGCAGCTCATGGCGCTCGACCGCCTGGCGCAGCTCGGACAGCAGCGACAGCGTCCACGAGGCCGGTGCATCGATCGCGGGCTCGTAGACCACGGCGCCCTGCGCACGCCGCTTCGCGCCGTACATCGCGAGCTCGGCGCGATTGAGCAGCATGTCGAGGTCTGCGGCGTGCTGCGGCCAGCAGGCAATGCCGATGCTCGCGCGCATGTCGATCGTGTGCCCTTCGAGGACCAGCGGCGCGTCGAACGACGCCTCGACCCGCTGCGCGACCGCGAGGCCGAGCGCCGAGTCGCCGCTGGTCAGCAGCAGCGCGAACTTGTCGGCGCCGAGGCGCGCGACCAGATCGTCGGGCCGCACCGTGCTGCGCTTCAGCCGCTCGGCCACTGCCGCCAGCAGCAGGTCGCCGAAGTGATAGCCGAGCACGTCGTTGACGCTGCGAAAGCGATCGAGGTCGAGCATGATCACGGCGATCGTCGAGTCGGGATGCGCGCTCATCGCCGCCTGCACCGACTCGCGGAACTGCAGCCGGTTCGGCAGCTGCGTCAGCGGGTCCCAGTAGGCGAGGCGCCGGACCTGCTCCTGTTTCCCGGCGATGTCGACGCGCATGCGTTCGAACGACCGCGCGAGCTGGCCGATCTCGTCCTGCCGGTTCAGCCCCTCGACCGCCGTCTCGAAGTCACCGGCGCCGAGCCGTGCGGCCGATTCGGAGAGCGAGCGCAGCGGCTGCGTGACGCGGCGCGCGGTGAAGATGCTGCCGAAGCCGAAGCCGATGAAGCCGAGCAGCGTGATCCCCAGCAGCGCGACCTGCAGGTCGCCCGGCAGCCGCACCGCGTCGTCGATCGAGAGCGCGAGCAGCGCGACGACGGCGCCGTCGTCGGCGCTTGTGTCCTTCGCGCTCAGCCACTTGGCGCGGACCCCGAGCTCCTCGCCGCCGACGTCGATCGGCGTCATGCGGGCCAGGCGCCCTTCCCACGGTCCGTCGGCCAGGCTGCGGGCTTCCGACGCCGGCAGCCCCGACAAGCCGACCTTCCAGGCTGCGTCGGCACGAGGGCGGAAGACCAGCGTGACGTTCAGGTCCGAGAGGCTGCCCATGTCGCCGGCCAGGCGCGCGTCGAGCGGAAACGCCATCATGACCCAGCCGACCGTCACCGGCGCCTTGATCGGGACGAGCACGGCCTGGAACGGCACGCCCGACAGCAGCGCGATCGTGCTCGCGCTGCCGCCGGTCATCGCCTTGTCGGACAGGTGCGCGATCAGGCGCTCGAGCCCTACCTGGTGTTGCGTCGTGCTCGACCGCAACCGGAAGTCGGTCGACAGCAGCGCCGACTCGGTCGCGCCGATGCGGTTGCCGTGGTTCTCGAGCGCCGACACGATCGTGTCGGCGTCGTTCGAGCCGAGGGCCTCGCGAAAGCCGTAGTCGGCGGCGAGCAGGCGCGCGCCGTCGATCAGCTTCTGCGCGCGCTGGTCGAGCAGGCTCTGGAACACGCGGTCGCCGACGTCGAGCCGCGCCGGCAGCGCGCGGTGCGCGTGCTCCGACAGGCTGGCGCGCAGCGCCGAGAAGCTGGCGACCTGGACCGCGAACAGCAGGCCGAGGAACAGCGCGACCAGGCGTGCCCCCATCGACCGCTGCAACAGGTTGCGCAGCGCCTTCATCGCGAGGCCCGCGCGCGTCGGTCGGCCGCCGGCGATCGCATCGCGTTCAGGGCTGCGCGCCGGCGACGTCGAGGCTGACGGCCTGTTCCACATCGGCCGTGTCGACACGCAGCGCCAGCGCGACCGGAGCAGTGCCTTCGGGCAGGCCCGGATGCCAGGCCCGCAGCTTGTAGCTGCCCGCCGGCACGCCGTCGAGACGGGCCTTCCCGTCGGCGCCGGAGCGGACGTAGAACGGCGTGTCGACGATGACGACCCACGCCGTCATCTGGTCGTGGATGTTGCAGCCGATCACGACGATCCCGGGCTTGTCGAAGACGACCGGCGTGCTCGGCGTGCCGGCGTAGAGCTTCAGCTCGAACGGCTTCGCGGCGGAGAACGAATAGACGTGGTGCCGGACCGTGTCGCGGTTCGGAAAGGTCACCGCGGTGCCGACGGTGACGACGCTGATGTCGGGCGCGAAGCGCTTCTTCGTCTGCGAGATCTCGATGCCGGTCACCGGCTTCACCGGCAGCCG
>JBDSAB010000027.1:0-3645 GCA_039922395.1 Caldimonas sp. | reverse complement strand
CGGCAAGGACGATGTCTGGTCGCACGTTATGGAGCACAAGCAGCGCGCGAATCCGATTGATGTGCGAAGTCCGCTCGTGAGTCAGCCGCTGCAGCTCGCGGTGCACACGGCGCGCATCTTCATCTTGCTCGGTAGGTTCGCGCAGTACCGACCACACATGCTCACCCCCGTGATGACGAACGAGCATCGTCCGCAGCTTGTCAGCGTCGAGTCGATCGGTTTTGGCTCGGCGCGCGCGTCTGTTGACCTCGATGCTCGAGGCATCGACGACGATGTTGTCCACGCCGAATTGAGTCAGCCATCGGTGTAGCCACCAGCCGTCACGTCCGGCCTCATAACAGCTGTGCACCGCAGCGTTCGGCGTCTGGAACCGCTCGCCGGTCTTAGCAACGCACTTCGCGACGGCCGCTGTATCACCGGCAGCCACGTCGTAGCGGCTCACACCGTGCCGAGCATCGCCGATGCTCAGCTTCCACCGCTTGTCGCCGAGCTCGAGACTCATGAACAGGTCATCTTGCTGCGCCGCATGCTCGCTACGCGGAATTGATTCGATCGACCTCATTTCCATACTCCTTTGCCGACCAAGAGTTGGCGGAACACCGGTTCTAGCGCTTTGGCGGGAGTCCCGGGGGTTCCCACCCTCCATAGCATCTGTTGATCAGGATGATTTCGTTGGCCTCCGGCTTTGTCTGCACTTGCCCGGCATGACGCATCCGGATCATGTGCTTCGTGAACTCGGTCTTGCCCTCGATGCGGCTCTTGCTCTGCGCCACCATGAAGGGCTCGAAGCCTTCCTTGCGGAGGCCGCGCAGGACCTCGATGGTCGGGATGTACGTGTAGCGCTCGGAGCGGCTGGCGTGCTTGGCGGTCGCGAAGATCGACGGCGCCGCGCGGCGCATTTGGTCTTCGAGGAGGGGCGTCTCGCTCCGGACGACGAAAGTGTTGCGGGCGAAACGGGTGGCGAGTGTCGGTGTGCTCATGATGATTCCTGAAATTGGTTTGGATCAAGCAGGGACGTGCCCTGCCCTCGTGGTCAGAACGGGATGTCGTCCGGGTCAATAACGGACGGTGCGATCCGGCTCGGCTTGGTCGACACGGCCACCGGCTTGGCCTGCTTCGTTTGCTGGCGCCGCGCCTCGGCTTCGGCCTTGCTGTCGAGGTAGTCGATCTCCTCGCAGGTGAAGCCGTAGCCGAACACCTCGGCGCCGCTGGCGTCGCGGTAGTTGTTGTTGCGCAGCCGTCCGACGACGTTGACGTGACTGCCCTTGTCCAGGAACTCCGCCGCGTTCTCGGCCTGCCGTCCCCAGAGCGTCCACTGGATGGCGGTTGCCTCCTCTTCCTTGGCCTCGCCGCCCCGGCGGGTGTTGCTGATCGCGATCAGCGTCGCTTTGGCGACCTTGCCGTCGCGCCCGGTGACGTAGTCCAGGCGGACCGGTCCGGCCAGATGCGCGTTTCTCTGCTCGACTCGTACGAAAGCCATGATGGGCTCCTCTGCTTCAGAGAAGGCGGAGCCGCCGCGACGTCCTGTCTTGGCTTGAACTTGATCCACCTTCTGCTTGGACTCCTCGCTCCCGCCCACGGGCGGGCGGGGGTGGGCAGAGCCCCTTCCCTCACGGGAAGGGGTTGGGGATGGGTGGTCTCAACGCAGCCGAAGCAGTGCGCCGGTTTCCCGGCCCACCGCGTCTTTGATCCCCCCACAAGTCCCCCTCAAGGAACGACGGGGGCGCAGCTGGGGGGATGCGGTGGGACGGCAGGCGCACGGGCTGCCTCCCTGTGCGGCGTAGCAGAGCGGAGCGGCACGAATGACACGAGCAGCGGCGGCTCTGCGGCCGACGTGACACCGAGCGCAGCGAATGGCGCGGCGGTCGAGCCGTTGCGAGCACTTCAGAGACTTGAGAGGCCCGGCTGCGGGCGTGGCGGGTGACCGGGTGACGATCTGGCCTGCCGGAGCGAACGACGCGAAGCGTCGGGAGCGCAGTGCACGTCAGTTCGTCAAGCGTCCTCGTTCACGTGTAACGTGAAGAAAGAATGGACGCGATCCCGGCCACGGGAAGGGCCGCTTGTCCTGCTACAAAGTGCGACGAGTTTGAGCACTCGTAGTCGGTTAATGCGCATTACTTGTTTATAAGTAATGATCATACTAAACTACAAACATGCCATCCACCACTCAAACAGAGCAGATTCTCGATCTCGCCAGGAAAGGGACGCTCCTCAGCGCTGCCGATGTGCGAGCGCGCGGATGGTCGTCGCAGATGCTGATCAAGCTGCACAGGGACGGCAAGCTCGAGCGTGTCACGCGGGGCCTCTACGCCCTCCCCGGCATGGAACCGACCAGTCATCGCTCGCTCGCAGAAGTATGCCGCCGGGTACCGAAGGGCGTCGTTTGCCTCCTCTCCGCGCTGCAGTTCCACGAGATCGGAAGCCAGCTCCCGCATGAAGTGTGGATCAGCGTTCCAGAGGGCACGCAGACGCCTGCGGTCGACTATCCGCCGCTCCGGATCGTGCGCCTGCGTGGGGCCGCCTATGCCGACGGGATTGAAACTTCCGTGGAAGGGTGCTCGGTCGTCCGCGTTTACGGCATCGAGAAGACGGTCGCCGACTGCTTCAAGTTCCGGCACAAGATTGGTCTCGATGTCGCTCTTGAAGCGCTCAAGGACGCCTGGGTTCAGCGCAAGCTGTCCGTTGATCGCCTCACCCACTTCGCCCAGATCAACCGGGTCGAAAGGGTTCTTCAACCTTACCTGGAAGCCGTCGTCGCGTGACGACCGATCAGGGCGCATCGCTGCTGGCGCGCCTGCTGAACCTGGCGAAGAAACGTGGCGAAGACTACAACCTGCTGCTGAACCGGTTCGGCCTGGAGCGGCTGCTGTGCCGCGTGGCCGCCTCCCGGTACGCCGATCGCTTTCTGCTGAAGGGCGCGCTGCTGTTCTCACTGTGGTACGACGAGCCTCACCGTCCGACACGCGACGCTGACCTGCTGGGCTTCGGTCCGGCCGACATCGACTCGCTCGTTGCCACCTTTCGGGAGATCGTTGGGATCGAACTGAACGACGGCGTCGCGTTCGACAGCGAGTCGGTGCGTGCCGCCGCTATCCGAGAAGCCGCCGAATATGGCGGAGTTCGGGTGCGGCTGAACGGCCGGATCAACAACGTGCGCCTTGCATTGCAAATCGATGTCGGCTTCGGCGATGCCGTGACGCCTGGTCCGGAAACAGCTGTGCTTCCGGCGGTACTCGACGATCTCGAAGCTCCGACGCTTCGCGTCTATCCGGTCTACACCGTGATTGCCGAGAAGTATCACGCCATGGTCGTGCTTGGAATGGCCAACACCCGGATGAAGGACTTCTACGATGTCGCGGTGATAGCCCGGCGTACAAGCCTGGACGGTGGCCTTCTTGCATGCGCTGTTCGGGCCACATTCGAGCGCCGCGGCACACCGTTGCCTCAAGATCTTCCAGTCGCGCTGACTCCCGAGTTCGGCGACAGCGCATCGAAGCAGCAGCAGTGGCGAGGCTTCTTGCAGAAGAGCAGGCTCTCCGACGCCAAGCTGGGCGAGACGGTCGCGCTGATCGCATCGTTGCTGTGGCCACCGACGCAGGTCGCATTTGCTGGCAGCCCGGCAACGGCCCTCTGGGACGCGCCGCG
>JBDSAB010000026.1:0-4804 GCA_039922395.1 Caldimonas sp. | reverse complement strand
CCATCCGGTCAGCGGGCGCCGCTTGCTCAACGTCAATCCGCAATTCGTCGTCAAGCTGCGTGGCCTGAAGGACGACGAGAGCGACGCGATCCTGCGCTACCTGTATGACCGCGCGAAGATCCCCGATTACCAGCTGCGCGTGCATTGGGAGCCGAACACCGTCGTGATGTGGGACAACCGCTCGGTCCAGCACTACGCTCCGCACGACTACTACCCGCAGCGCCGCACCATGGAACGCGTCACGATCGCCGGCGACGCAGTGGTCGGCGTCACTGGCGCCTACACGCCGGAGGCAGGCGTCGAGCCGCTGCCCGACGGCAAGGGCATGAAACCGGTCCATGCCGGCCAAGCGCCGACGCGCGAGTTCGAGCGGTGACATGACCCACCCCCGACGCGGCCTTGCGGCCGCCTCCCCCTCGAGGGGCAACGCCAGCGGACCGGCGGAGCCGGATCCGCGGCATTTGCTTGAAGGGCGCGAAGCCCGACGCCGCGCGGATTGGCAATACACCATGACATCGACATGAACCACTTCCTCCCTGGCCGACGCGATGCGCTCCGAGTGCTGCTGGGCTCGCTGGCAGCGACACAAGTCCCGTTGACGGCGTTCGCGGCCGACTACCCGGACAAGCCGATCCACCTGCTCGTACCCTTCCCGCCCGGCGGTCTGACCGACGTGCTCGGCCGGATGGTCGGCGAACGGCTGCGCAAGGCGATGAATCAGCCGGTCGTCGTCGAAAACAAGCCGGGCGCCGGCACGCTGCTCGGCGCCGGTGCCGTCGCGAAGGCGCCGCCCGACGGCTACACGCTGATGGTCGCGACCAGCACGACGCTGGGCATCTCGCCGTCCCTCTACGAGAACACGCCGTTCAAGATCAGCGACCTGACCGGCGTCGCGATGCTCGGCGATGTCACGCTGCTGCTGGTCACGCGGCCGGACTTTCCGGCAGCCAACGCGGCCGAGCTCGTCACTGCGATCCGCGCGAAGCCGGGCGGCTACAACTTCGCATCGCCGGGCAGTGGCACCGTGCACCACCTGTTGATCGAGATGCTGAAGGCGCAGGAGAACCTGAACGTGCCGCACGTGCCGTATCAGGGCAGCGGTCCGGCGCTGACCGACATGATGACCGGCCGCATCGACTTCATGCTGATCGATGCGTCGATCGGCATGCCGCAGGTGCGCGCGAACAAGATCAAGCTGCTCGCGATCGCGGCCTCGAAGCGCTCGGCACTGGCGCCCGAGACGCCGACATTGAACGAGACCTACCCGAAGCTCGACCTGCAGGCCTGGCAGTCGATCGCGGCACCGGCCGGCACGCCGCCGGCGATCGTCGCGAAACTCAACGCCGAGATCAACCGCGAGCTCGCGACGCCGGAGTTCCGCGCCGAGCTGTCGAAGGTCGGCCTCGAGGCGCGGCCGATGGGTGTCGCCGAGTTCAACGAGATGATCCGGAAGGACGCACCGCGCTGGGCCGAGCTCGTCAAGCTGTCGGGCGCAAAGGCGAACTGACGGCGGCGACGGACGAGCGGCGCCGCCGGTCCTCGGATAGAGGCCGGAGGTGCGCCATCAGAACGTTGCGACAGACTCCGTCTGCCGATCGTTGCTGCGTGCCGCCGTGACTCGTTGCACCGGGGCTGCCGACGACTCGGGCGCAGGATCATTGCTCGCCTCGCCGCTCGGCTGCGGCAATGCGGCGGTCGGGCGAATGACTGCCGCCTCGGCTTCGTGAGGCTGCGCGTCCGCCGCGGCCGTCCTCGCGAGCGGGACGTCGATCCAGAACGGCGACGACACGATCGCGATCGCGGCGACGGCGATCGTCAGCAGGCCCGCTCGCGCCTCCATCCAGCGCGCCACGCGGAACCCTGGCGGGACATACGGAAGCGCCTTTGGCGACGCGTGCGCTTTCGCGGCGCGCACGTCGGGCATCGGCTTGCCGATCGGCTCGCCGGCGCCGAAGCGCTCGTCGTCCGCTTCGCGACTGGCCTCGCGCACGATCGCCGGCAGCGCGAGCGCGACGCGCTCCGGCGCCTCGATCGGCCCCATGTGGCCGAGCCCCGCCAGCGTGACCCGCTCGGCGTTCGGCAACAGATGCGCGAGGCGCTCGAGGATCACTCGCACCGGCGCCGGGGACCGGTCGCCGCCGAGCAGCCGGACCGGCATCGGCAGGCGCGCGTAGTCGACGTCCCGTGCCCCGTCCTCGAGCGCTGCGGTGAACTCGGCGCCCACTTTCGGCATGCGCAGCGCGAGGGCCTGCTGGCGTGCCGGACTCGTCTTCGCCCAGGCACCTTCGCCGGACCAGTAGTCGACGAAGCGCGCCGCTGCATCGGACGGCGCCGGCCCGGCCATCCGCTGCACCGAGCGCGCAAGCCGGATCACCTCGTAGACGAGCGGCGTCATCGCCGGGCTGTCGAGCAGCAGGCGAAAGCGCACCGGCTCGTACAGGGTCAGGCTCTTGATGCGATCAGGCCAGCGCAGCGCGATCTGCAGCGCGACCGCGCCGCCGTACGAGTGGCCGAGCAGGTGGATCCGGCCCGCCTGCGCGGTGATCAGCGGCGCGAGGTGATCGACCTCGTCGTCGAGCGAGAGCGGCGCGCCGGCCGGCCACGGCGTGCGCCCGTAGCCGAGCAGATCGGGCGTCAGCACGGTCAGCTCAGCGGCGAGCGCATCGGCGAGCGCCTTCCACTGGCGGCCCGAGCTGGCGCTGCAATGCAGGCAGATCAGCGTATCGCGCGGCTCCGGGCTGCCTTCGCCGCTCAGGTAGGGGATCGGTTCCATCGACATTCCTTCAGACGGTCTCTCCAACGGGACCGTGAACGAATGGTCGGCGGCGCCGGTATCGCGGCGATGTCGTCGCGGCGCGCCTGCGTAGTCGATGCGTATCGACGCCGGCCCCATGTAATCGGCGTGTATCCGCGTCGTATCGGCGAGGCAATGGCACGCCGTGGGCGGCGGCCCGCGCCTAAACTGCTTCGCCATGACGAATCCTGTGCCCACGTCTGCAGTCGAGCCGAAGCACTGGGACCGCGACGCGCAAACCTTGCGACGGGCCGCGTTGGCAGCCGCGAATCGCACCAGCCCGGCCCTCTTCGACGATCTCGTCCGCGAGACCGCAGCCAGCCTGCAGGTCGCGGTCGCGTTCGTCGCGGTCTATGCCGACGAGGCCCACACGCGGCTGCGCAGCGTCGCCGGCGTGCTCGACGGCAAGCCGCTGCGCCGGTTCGAGTACCCGCTTGAAGGCACACCGTGCGCGCAGGTGGTCGGCACCGAATTCCGCTTCGTCGAATGCGGCATGGCGCGCGAGTTCAAGTCGGGCACGATCTTCGCGGCCAAGGGCATGGACTCGTACGCGGCCTACCCGCTCTGCGACGGCAATGGCTTCCAACTCGGTCTGCTGGTCGCGATGGACCGCCGGCCGCTGCCGGACGCGGCCCTCGCCGAGGCGGTGCTGAAGATCATCGGCAGCCGGATCGCGGTCGAGCTCGAGCGGGCGAGCGCCGATGCGGTGCTGCGGACCGCGGCGCTGGCGGTCTCGAATGCGCGCGGCGCCTCGGTCTTCACCGAGCTCGTGCGCTACCTCGCGACCATCCTGCGGGTCGACATGGCGTTCGTCGCGAAGCTCATCCCGGAGCAGCCGCAGATGCTGCAGGTCATCGCGATGCAGCTCGACGGCCGGCCGGTCGACGACTGGCGCTACGACATGCAGGGCACGCCGTGCGAGGTCGTGCTGAAGGAAGGCTTCAAGGCCTACAGCGCCGACGTCGCCCAGTTGTTTCCGACCGATGCCGCGCTGCTCGAGCACCAGATCGTCGCCTACGCCGGCCATCCGCTGCACGACCTCGACGGCAAGCCGGTCGGCATCCTCGCGATCGCGTCGCGCCAGCCGCTCTGGCACCCGGAACGGATCGAATCGATGATGCAGATCTTCGCGGTGCGCGCCGGCGCCGAGATCGACCGGCTGCGCAGCGAGGAGGCGCTGCGCGGCTCGGAAGAAAGCTACCGGACGATCTTCGAGGCCAGCGAGGACGGGGTCGTGATCCACGACTGGCACACCGGCACGCTGGTCGACCTGAACCCGAAGGCCTGCGAGATGTCGGGCTACCGGCGCGAAGAGGTCATCGGCGCGCCGATGACCGCTTTCTGCACCGGGCCGACGCCGTTCTCGCAGGCGGACGCGAGCCGCAACCTCGCGCTCGCGCAGCAGGGCCGCTGCCCGCCGTTCGAATGGCAGCGCCGCAACCGCGACGGCAGCCTGCACTGGGACGAAGTGCGCCTGAAGCCGGTGACGATCGGCGGCGTGCCGCGCATCCTCTCGTTCAGCCGCGACATCACCGAGAAGAAGGCCGCCGAAGAGGCGCTGCGCCTGCGCGAGGAGCAGTACCGCGCGATCTTCGAGGCCTCGTCCGACGCGTTCGTGCTGCGCGACACGAACCTCCAGGTCGTCGATGTCAATCCGGCGTTCCTGCGCCTCTACGGCTTCACGCGCGAGCAGCTGCAGGCGCGCGGCGGCTACCCCGAGACCTTTCCGACCGGCTACGTCGCCGAGCGGCGCGAACGCATCGAGCGTGCGCTGAAGGGCGAGGAGTCGCGGGTCGAGACGGTCGCGCTGCGACCCGACGGCAGCCGCTTCGACGCCGACCTGCGCGTGATCCCGGTCGTCTACCGCGGCCAGCCGCACGTGTTGTCGGTGGTGCGCGACATCACCGAGCGGCGCGTCCGCGAGCGCGAGCTGCAGCGCAGCGAGGCGCGCCTGCGGGCGACCGTCGAGGCCGCGTTCGACTGCATCATCGGGATGGACGACGCCGGCCG
>JBDSAB010000025.1:0-7699 GCA_039922395.1 Caldimonas sp. | reverse complement strand
CTCTCGATGACCTCTCGCTCACCTCGTCGCGGCTCGCGCCGGACCACCTTGCGCACCTTCGGTCGCGCGCTCCTCGGCGCCGCAGCGCTCTGCACCGGCATCGGTGCATTCGCGCAGACACCGGCCTGGCCGACCAAGCCGATCAAGATCATCGTGCCGTACACGCCGGGCGGCTCGTCCGACATCATCGCGCGCGCGATCAGCGATCCGCTGTCGAAGGCGCTCGGCCAGACCGTGATCGTCGAGAACCGGCCCGGCGCGAACGGCAACACCGGCACCGACTCGGTCGCCAAATCGCCGCCGGACGGCCTGACCCTGCTGCTCTGCGACGTCGGCGCGCTCGCGATCACGCCGTCGGTCTACACGAAGCTGCCGTTCGATCCCTCGAAGGACCTGATCGGCGTGACGATGCTCGCGTATTCGCCGCACCTGCTCGTCGTCCACCCGTCGGTGCCGGCCAACAACCTGAAGGAGCTGGTTGCGCTGTCGGCCAAGGGCAACCTGAATTTCGCGGTCACCGCGCTCGGCAGCGCGCCGCACCTCGCCGGCATCGCGGTCGAGAAGGCGACGAATGCGAAGTGGGTCTACGTGCCGTACAAGGGCGGCTCGCAGGCGATCGGCGACACGGTCGCCGGGCAGACGCAGGTGCTGATGAACGGGATGCTCGCGACCCTGCCGTTCGTGCAGTCGGGCAAGCTGAAGGTGATCGGCGTCTCGAAGGCGACGCGCGTGCCGCTGCTGCCGGATGTGCCGACGATCGCCGAGCAGGGCGTGACCGGCTTCGAGTCGGGCACCTGGCAAGGGCTGCTGGTGCCGACCGGCACGCCGCCTGCGGTGCTCGCCAAGCTGTCGGCCGAGCTGACCCGCATCATCCGCTCGCCCGAGGTGCGCGCGCGCCTGTCGGCGCAGGGCGCCGAGGTCTACACGATGTCGCCGAGCGAGTTCTCGACCTTCTTCGACAAGGAGCGCAAGCGCTGGTCGACGGTCGTTGCGCAGGGCGGCGTCAAGCTCGACTGACGACGGAGGTTCGACGATGACAACCACCACGCCCTATTCCGCCTTTCCGAACCGGTTCCGCACCGACCTGATCGCGCGCAAGCGCCTGATCGGCTGCTGGTGCTCGCTCGGCAACCCGATCACGACCGAGGTGCTCGGCGTCGCCGGCTTCGACTGGCTGCTGCTCGACGGCGAGCACTCGCCGAACGACGTGCTGACCTTCATCCCGCAGCTGATGGCGCTGAAGGACAGCGTCAGCGCGCCGGTCGTGCGGCCGGCCTGGAACGACCCGGTCGAGATCAAGCGGCTGCTCGACGCCGGCTTCTACAACTTCCTGATCCCGATGGTCGAGAGCGTCGATGCGGCACGCGCCGCCGTGGCCGCGACGCGCTACCCACCGCAGGGCATCCGCGGCGTCTCGGTATCGCAGCGCGGCAACCGCTACGGTACCGTCAAGGACTACCTGCAGCGCGCCAACGAGCAGGCCTGCGTGATGGTGCAGATCGAGAGCCGCAAGGGCATGACAGCGGCCGCCGAGATCGCCGCCGTCGATGGCGTCGACGGCGTCTTCATCGGGCCGTCGGACCTCGCCGCCGGCCTCGGCCAGCTCGGCAATCCGAATCATCCGGACGTGCAGGAAGCGATCCGCCAGATCTTCGCGACCGTGGCAGCGACCGGCAAGCCGCTCGGCACGCTCGCGCCGGTCGAGGCCGACGCGCGGCGCTATCTGGAATGGGGCGCGACCTTCGTCGCGGTCGGCAGCGATCTCGGCCTGTTTCGCGCGGCGACGCAGGCAGCTCGTGACAAGTTCGCGGAGCCTTCGGCCTGATCGTCCCGCCGCGACGTTCGGGCGCGACCTCGCACGCGGCGGTTCAGGCGCGAGCCGCGTGTCGCAGCGACGGCCCGTCGCTGTGGACCGCCGCCCCGGCCATCAGAACCTGTTGCTCGCCGACGCCGCCAGGCAATTCTGCGACGACCTCGCCATCGCGCATCACGAGCAGCCGATGGCTCAGCATCAGCAGTTCTTTCAGCTCTGACGAGATCAGGATGATCGGCACGCCGGCGGCGGCGAGATCGAGCAGGGTGCGATAGATCTCGTCGCGCGCGCCGACGTCGACGCCGCGCGTCGGCTCGTCGCAAATCAGGAGGCGCGGACGCCCGAGCAACGCGCGACCGAACATCACCTTCTGCTGGTTGCCGCCGCTCAGCTCGCGAACCGGTGCATCGAGCGAGCGCGCGACGAGGCCGAGCCGGTCCAGCACCTCGGCCGCCGACCGCCGTTCCGCCGCGCCGTCGACGAACCCGGCGCGCGTGAACCGTGCCAGCGTCGCCGCCGTCGCGTTGTGCAGCACCGGCAAAGCGCCGAACAGGCCGTCGCGCTTGCGGTCCTCGGTCAGATAAACGATGCCGGCGCCGACCGCGTCCGCCGGGGCGCGGATCGCGATGCAACGGCCGTCGAGCTCGACCTCGACGTCGGCAGCCGGGTCGAGTCCGGCGATCCGGCGCGCCAGCCGCGTCCGCCCCGAGCCGACGAGGCCGGCGAGTCCGACGATCTCGCCGCCGCGCAGGTGCACGACGCCGCGCGTCCCGGCGCCGCGGTGCTCGATCCGCAGCAGCGGCGCGCCCGGGTCCGGCTCCGGCAAGGCGGCTCGCTCGGCGACGTCGTGGCCGACCATGTGGCGGACCAGCGCGCCCCGGTCGAGTTCGCCGACGGCTGCCGTCGCGACCTTGCGGCCGTTGCGCAGCACAGTGACGCGGTCGGCGAGCTCGAACACCTCGTCGAGCCGATGGGTGACGAAGAAGACCAGCAGGCCCTTCGCCTTCAAGGCAAGGACAATCCGGAACAGGTCGTCGCGCTCGGCCGGGGACAGTACCGCGGTCGGCTCGTCGAGGATCAACAGCCGGGCCGACAGCGACAGCGCGCGCGCCACCTCGACCAGTTGCTGGGTCGCGACATTCAGGTCGCCGACGCGCCCACGCGGATCGAGCGCGAGCCCGAACTCGTCGAGCAGACGCGTCGTCGCCGCGTTCATCGCGCGCCGGTCGAGGCCACCGAGCCGGGTCCGCGGCTCGCGTGCGAGGAACACGTTCTCGGCGACGGTCAGCTCGGGCAGCACCGTCAGCTCCTGGTAGACGACGCTGACACCTGCATTCCGGGCTGCCCGCGGCGACGCGAAACGGACCGGCAGGCCGTCGAGCAACAGCTCGCCGGCCGACGGCGCATAGACACCGGCGACCAGATTCATGAAAGTCGACTTGCCGGCGCCGTTCGCGCCGGTCACTGCGTGCACTTCGCCGGCGTGCGCGACGAGGTCGACGCCGTCGAGCGAGACGACCGCGCCGAAGTGCTTGCCGATGCCGCGCGCTTCGAACAGCGGGACGCGACCGCGTTCGGCCGCGCCGACGCCTACTTCGGCTTCCACGCGTCCGGCAGCGTGCTCGCCCACCAGTCGTCGGGCCGGCTCCCCTCGGTCGCCTTCGTCGAGGCGGCGGTGTCGAGGTAGACCGACGGGATGATCTGGCCGCGCGGCACGGGCTGGCCGTTCAGGATCTTCAGGCCGAGCTTCAGCGCTTCCTGGCCGGCGCGGGTCGGGAACGTGACGACGCCGCCGCTCTTGTTCTTCGCGACCCACTTGAGCCAGCCGTTGTACTCGTCGCCCGGCGACATCACGACACCCTTCATGCGGCCGGCTTCCTCGAGCGCCTCCGCGACGCCGATCGACATCTGGCCGGCCGGCGAGAACACGCCGTCGATCCTCGGGAAGCGCTGCAGCAGGTTCTCGGTGATCTGCTTGGCTTTCGCGCGGTTCCAGTCGCCGTACTCGGCGCTCAGCAGCTCGATCTGCGGATGGTCCTTCAGCACGAACTTCAGCGCCGCGAGCTGGTCGACCGCCGCGGTCGTGCCAGCGATCGGCAGCATCGCGAAGATCTTGCCCTTGCCGCCCATGTCCTTGACGAGCTGCTTGGCGACCATCTCGCCGAGCGTCCACTGGTCGATGAACGCATTCGAGACCGTGCCGGGCGCCGCCGAGAAGCCGCCGCCGGCGTTGACCGTCGCGATCCCCTTCGCGACCGCCTTCTGCAGCGCCGGCTGGATCGCCTTCTCGTCGACCGGCCAGTACAGGATCATGCTGACGTTCTTCGAGATCAGGTCCTCGATGTCCGACACCTGCTTGGTCGGGTTGAACGCGGCGTCGGTGACGATGACGTTGGCGATCTCCTTGTGCAGCGACGCCTCGTAGCGGATGTGCTGGAGCGCGAACACGACCCACGAGTTGCTCAGGTAGCCCGCCGAGACGCCGACGATGTAGGGCGGCGCCTTCTTGAACTGCGTCGTCGTGACGGTCTCGGCGATCTGCTTGCTCTGCGCGGCGCGATCGACGGTCTGGGCCGATGCCGCGAACGGCAGCGTGGCCATCAAAGACGCGAGCAGCAGCGCGCGCCGGATCGACGGTGAGATTCGCATGGTGGTCTCCTGGTGAAAAGCGATTCAGCGATCGCGGTCGAGACGGAAGTAGATCGCCGACGCGACGATCACGATCATCCCCTTGACGACGAGCTGCAAATTGAAGTTGAGCCCGAGAATGTTGACGATGTTGAACGCGACGAACAATACGAGGACTCCCGCAACCGTCGACGCGGCGCTGCCGCGTCCGCCTTCGAACACGGTGCCGCCGAGCACGATCGCGGCGAGCGTGTCGAGCTCGAAGCCGCGACCCGAAGTCGTCGTCGAGACGCCGGAACGTGCCAGCAGCGCGAGGCCCGCCAGGCCGGCGAAGAGGCCCGAGATCGCATAGGCTGCGAGCGTCGTGCGGGTCAGCGAGAGGCCGGCAATGCGCGCCGCACCGGCGTTGCTGCCGATCAGGTAGACGGTGCGGCCGAAGCGCGTCAGGCGCAGCAGCCCTTCGACCGCGACGGCGAGCACGACCAGCACCAGCGCGATGACCGGCACGATATCGGCGACGCGGAAATTGAAGAACTCGCGAAAGCCCGGCGCGACGATGCCGCGCGCGGTGCCGCCCGAATAGACCTGCGTCAGCCCGTAGATCACGAGCGAGCTGCCGAGCGTCAGGATGAACGACGACGCGCGTTTCCAAGCAATCAGCGCACCGTTAGCGAGCCCGATGAGCGCGCAGACCAGCAAGGTCGAGCCGACCGCGACGCCGATGTTCTCGGCGCGTCCGCCCATCTGGATCGCGGCGAAGACCGCGGAGAACGAGACCACCGCGCCGACCGACAGATCGACGCCGCCGAGGATCATCACGATGGTCGCACCGAGCGCCGCGATGCCGACCGGCGCGGCCTGCCGCACCACGTTGGCGAGGTAGACCGGTTCGAGGAACGCATCGGACAGCACGGCCGCGATGCCGAGCAGCGCGACGAGCACGCCCCAGATCGCGAACTTCGGCGCGACGCGGAGCGAGGCCCTGCTGCCGCGTGGAATCGCTGCCGAAGCACCCGCGGCGTTCATCGCACGAACCTCGGGGCGCGCTCTCCGACGAGCACGGCGGCGACGACGATCAGGCCCTTCGCGAGCATCTGCACGAACGCCGACACCTCGAGCAGGTTCAGCACGTTCGAGGCGACCGCGAGCAGCAGCACCGCGGCGAGCGTGCCGGCGATGCTGCCGCGGCCGCCGGCGAGCGCGGTGCCGCCGAGCACGACCGCGACGATCGCATCGAGCTCGAAGCCCTGTCCGGCGTTCGGATAGCCGGAGCCGATCCGACCGGCGACCAGGACGGCGCCGAGCCCGGCACCGAGCCCCGACAACACGAATGCGGCCCAGCGCACGCGGTCGACGGCAACTCCGGCGCGGCGCGCGTTCTCGGCGTGGCCGCCGACCGCGCGCAGATGCTGGCCGAAGAGCGTGCGCGTCAGCAGTAGATGCGCGCCGAATGCCGCCAGCGCGAGAACGACCAGTGCGACCGGCAGACCGGAGATGCGCCCGTTCGCGAGCCACGCGACTTCGGGCGACGCCGCGCCGATGCTGCGATCGGTCGTCGCGAAGATCACGCCTTGCAGGATGCTCAGCGTTCCGAACGTCAGGATCAGCGGGTGGATGCGCAGGAGGTTCAGCAGCCAGCCGTTGACCGCGCCGATGCCGCCGCCGATGCCGATCGCGAGCAGAAGCGCCGGCAGCGTGCGCTCGGAATGGCCGTCCATGAACGCGCAGATCAGCACCACCGTCAGGCCGAGCAACTGGCCGACCGACAGATCGATCAGGCCACCGACGATCACGAAGGTCTGGCCGATCGCGACGAGGCCGAGAGCCGCGGCCTGCGTCAGCACGTTGCCCAGGTTGTCGACAGTCCGGAACGCCGGCACCGTCGCTGCAGCGCCGACCACCGACGCGAGCAGCAGCGCGTGGATCGCCGGCAGGCCGAACGCGTTCGCTGCCGGCGCGAACAGCCGGGTCGGCATCAGCCGAGCCCGTCGATCACTTCGGCGCTGGTCATCACCCAGCCGAACTTCGACGCGAAGTTCTTCAAGGTCGCGGCATGCAGGTCGGGCGCGAACGACGACACCGCGTCCGACACCATCGTCGTCGGGTAGCCGTGGTGGAACGCCTGGCGCGCGGTCTCCTCGACGCAGATCTGCGTGACGGTGCCGGTGACGACCAGCGTCTCGACCTTCAGGAACTGCAGGGTCTGCGCGAGCGGCGTGCCGTGGAACGCGCCGTAGCAGTATTTTTCGATGATCGGTTCGCCGGGCTCGGGCGCGAGCTCCTCGATCACGTCGGTGCACTCGACCTCGCGGCCGAGATCGGGGTAGTAGCGCTTGTGTCCCTTCCAGCAGCACTTGGTGTCGGGCAAGGCTTGCGGCGACCACTCCCACAGCAGGACAGGCTGCTGAAAGGTCAGGAACTTGGTGTAGACGACCGGCAGCTTCTTGCGGCGGAACACCTCGAGCAGGCGCAGATGCGCACCGATCGTCGCGCGTGCATCGGGCACTTCGAGGGCGGCGCCAACGCGGCAGAAATCGTTCTGCATGTCGACGACGACGAGGGCCGGGTTCTTCAAGCGTTGCTGGGGACTCCACATGATCGACTCCAAGAGCAGGGCGAAAGGAAAAGGGGGCCGGCCCGATCAGCCCGTCGTGGCGAGGCCGAGCGGCCGCCGGTCGAACCACGGACGCGCCTGCTCGAGCTGCGCGGCGAGCCGGAACAAGGTCGCCTCGTCGCCATAGCGGCCGACGAACTGGCAGCCGATCGGCAGGCCGGCGGCGTTCCACCACAACGGCACCGAGGCGGCCGGCTGGCCGGTCACGTTGAACGGGTAGGTGAACGGGATGAAGCCGGCCAGCTGCGCGATCCATGCATCGACGTCGCTCGACTCGATGTCGAAGTGGCCGATCGGCAGCGGCGGCTGGGCCAGGGTCGGCGTCAGCCAGACATTGTGGCGCTCGAAGAACGCCGCGATTCGGCGCGCCTCGCGGTGCAGCCCGTGCAGGGTGACGATGAACTCGGCCGCGCTCAGGCTGCGCGCCCGCTCGGCGATCGCATAGGTCAGCGGCTCGACCAGCTCGCGGTCCGGCAATGCACCGCCGGTCGCGCGCGCGATGTTGGCCATGATGTGCGCGCCGAACACCGTCATGAAGCCGCGCTCGAGCGCCGCGGCGTCGAAGCTCGGCGAGGCCTCCTCGACATCGTGGCCGAGCGATTCGCACAAGCGCGCGGCGTCCTCGACCGCGGCGACGCAATCGG
>JBDSAB010000024.1:0-3127 GCA_039922395.1 Caldimonas sp. | reverse complement strand
GTGTTGCCGTTGCTGTTGTTCGACGGCGCGCGGAACACGCTGACGTGCCCGTCGTCTTCCAGGTAGCGCATCTGCCGGTTGTTCGGGATGTCGCTCCAGACCAGGAACTTGCCGACCGAATTCCAGGCCGGGCCTTCGGACCACAGGGCGCCGGTCCACAGGCGCTGGATCGCCGCATTCGGCTGGCGCAGGCCATCGAAGGCGGGGTCGACCGTCAGCACGTCGGGATCGGTGAAGTAGGTCGTCGGCGCGCCGCCCGGGCTGAAGTCGCGCGGTGGCTGCGTGATGGTGCTCGGCGGGCCGAGCGGCTGGCGGTTCGCCCCTTGCGCGCGCACCGCTTGCGGCACCAGCATCGCGGCCCCCAACGCTGCCCCTGCGGTGCGCAGCACCCGGCGGCGTCCGGCCACCGCATCGCGCTCGGTTTCAAGGATTTCTCGCATTGCCTCGCTCCTCGATCTGTTGTGATGTTGATGACGCCGCCGTCTCGCGACGTCGCCCGGCATTCTGCGCGTGCTGCGGGCCGGGCACCACCGAAGCCTCGGTCCGCCCAGCGCCCACCCTCAGGCAGCAACAGACGCGATCAACGACGCAGTAAAAGAGAGGTGCGTTCGGCGCGCACCTCAGACGGCCGGTCCGACTTCTCCGTCGCGGCGCCGGAAGCGCGCGATCAGCCCGCGCAGGAATCGCATCAGCAGCACGATGATCGCGACCATCGACAGCGTCGCGATCGCGAGCACGATCAGCGCGACGATCGGGTGGGTGAAGGCCAGCCACAAGGTGCCGGGCACCGCGGCATCGCCGAGGAACGACAGCGCGAGGTTGGAGAACGGCTCCGGCGAGGTGTTGACTGCCGCGCGCGTGGTCGCCTTGGCGACGTGGCTGGTCGCGGCCAGCGCGCCGCCGAGCAGCGCGGCGCCGGTCGCCCAGGTCGCCTGGTCGAGCCCGAACACCGAGGCCGCCAACGCGGCGCCGGCCGGGATGCGGATCAGCGTGTGCACCGCATCCCACAGCGTGTCGACACCGGGAATCTTGTCGGCGAAGAATTCGACGAACAGCATCAGCCCGCTCGCCCCGAGCATCACCGGGTGCTGCAGCAGATGCAGCCCGGGGGGCAGCGCGACCCAGCCGAGGAAGCCGGCGAGTCCGGTCAGGAACAGCACCGCGTAGAGACGCAGCCCGCTGGCCCAGCCGAGCGCAGCGGCGACGGCGAGCAGTTGCGTGGTGTCGGCGTTCATCGCTTCAACCTTCGAGCAGCCAGCTGGGCTTGCGCTTCTTCAGGAAGCTCTGCACGCCCTCGCGCCCTTCGTCGCTGGCGCGGATGTCGGCGATGCGGCGCGCGGTCTCGGCGCGCAGGTCGGCGTCGATCGGCCGGCCGCCGACGTCCTGCACCAGCTTCTTGCAGGCGCGCACCGCCATCGGCCCGTTCGCGACGAGTCCGCCGACCAGCTCGTCGACCTTCGCATCAAGCGTGTCGGCGGTGCACAGCTCGTGGACGAGGCCGAGCGCATGGGCCTGCGCCGCGCTGAAGCGCTCGGCGGTCGCGAAGTAGCGCCGCGACGCCTGTTCGCCGAGCGCGCGGATCACGTATGGCGCGATCGTCGCCGGCAACAGGCCGAGCCGCGCTTCGCTCAAGCAGAAGGTTGCGGCGTCGCTCGCGACGAGGATGTCGCAGACCGCCGCGAGGCCGACGCCGCCGGCATAGCAGTCGCCCTGGATGCGCCCGACGACCGGCACCGGGCAGCGGTAGATCGTCCACAGCATCTCGGCGAGCGCCTGCGCATCGGCGCGGTTCTCGTCCCAGCTGTAGCCGGCCATCTTGCGCATCCAGCCGAGGTCGGCGCCGGCGCAGAACGCCTTGCCGCGGCCGCCGAGCACGACCGCGCGCAGGCCCGGCTCCGCGGCGAAGTCGGCAAAGGCCAGAGCGAGCGCCGCGATCGAGTCCTCGTTGAAGGCGTTGCGGACGTCGGGACGGTTGAGCCAGACCCGCGCGACCGCGCCGTTGGCGGCCCGTTCGATCTCGATCACATCGCTCATGGCGACTCCTTCACATCGAAGCCCTGCTCGCGCAGGAACGCCCGCACCGCCGGTTGCCACACCGCCGGAAAGCGCGTGAACAGGCTGTGGCCATCGTCGCCGTGCGGCGGGAACTGCATGAACTCGGCGCGGCCGCCGCCTTCGCGGAACGCGGCGAGCCAGGACTTCGGGTACTCGGCACCCCAGTACTGGTCGTTCTCGGTGTAGATCCACAGCATCGGCACGCGCGCGGCGCGCCCGAACTCGGCGTACACGCGCTGCAGCTGAACCGGCGCGCACGGTTCGCGGGCACTGGTCTTCGGATTGCCGCCGCTGCCGCCGGCGAAGTTGATCGCGGCGACCACGCCGGGCGGGTTGCGGGCTGCGACCGCCACCGCGGCCGCGCCGCCGTACGACTGGCCGACGACGACGGTGCGGTCCTTCAGCGCGTCGGCGCGGGCCGTCGCCGCATCGATCACCGCGAGCGTCTGCTGCGCCGCGGCCGAGAAGCCCGGCGCATAGGCCTTGCGCGTGCACGCGCCGGAATCCTCGAGGTCGTCGCCGCCGGTCGCGCCGTAGCCGATGCGCGTCGGCACCGCGACCAGGAAACCGAGGCGTGCGAACCACCGCACGACCTCGAGCGGACGGTAGCGGCCGAGCGCGGCGCGATCGGCCGCGTCCGACGCGCGCCCGTGGTTGATGACCAGCACCGGATGCGGCGCGGCGGTGGCATCGTCGACGAAGAACGTGACCTTGACCGGTCGCGCCACCGATTTGCCGTAGGCGTCTTCGACCTGGACCGGCAGGTCGATCTGTTCCTCGATCAGCTTGGCTTCGGCAACGCTGCACAGCTGCGCCGCGATGGCGGCGCCAGAGGCGATGCGACAAAGCCACTGCGCTGCGGCGTGGCACGCGCCGAGGATGATCCCGTTCGAGCCGCGACCCGGGCCAACGATGCGGAAGACCGATGCGAGGCCGTCCCGCGGCGTGTGCACCGATGCACCCGATGGGCTCACGGCTGCGCGTTCTCCGCTTGCAGCATCCACACCAGGTCGAGCTCGGGGCACGCATGGCCCATCGCGGTGATCGCCGCGGTGACCTGGGCCCGATGGTG
>JBDSAB010000023.1:0-5228 GCA_039922395.1 Caldimonas sp. | reverse complement strand
TAGCGCATGAGTTTTCTCTTAAGGTCATGCCGCGTGGCTGATTGGCCGCAATGTCGGTGAGGAAGCCCCACGAACTCGGCCGAGGTGTGCCGCGTGGCGGTCTTGCCGATCACTTCGCCGGTCTTGGTGTTGAAGGCCGCGTAAAGCGACAGCGTGCCGTGCCTGAGAACGAATCAACGGGGGTGGCGATCGTGCGCCGCGGCTACAAGGCGTTCAGCGAGGCGGACTTCGAGACGCCGAGGCGGCTGTTCGATCCGCAGGCCAGCTGGCACACGCCGGGACGCAGCGCGCTCGGCATCGATCGCCGCGGCCGCGATGCCGTCTTCGCCCAGTTCGCACGTTATAGCAGCGGCACCGACGGCGGTTTCAGGCTGCGCTTCAAGACGTGCCATCGAACATGTCTTCGGAACGCTGACGCACTGGATGGGATCCGCGCACTTCCTGACGCGAACGCTCGCGCACGTGGGCACTGAAATGAGCCTGCAGGTCCTGGCTTACAACCTCACGCGGGTCACGAGCATCCCTGGCATCACCCAAACGATAAAGGCAATGAAGCTGGTGGGCGCGTGAGCGCCTTCTGGTGACTGAATACAGCGTCGCATGATCATCGATCCCGATTGAGTCGAATAACGGCTTGCTGCAGTCACTGTGGAGATGCACCCGCTGGTCGAGGCTCGGCTTTGCGCTGGCGAGGACAACTGTTGGACGCAATTGCGTTCTGACACAGCCTCGGCCGGAAGCCGACACCTAGGACAGTCGACTTTCCGGCGCCGCCTTCAGGCATGTCGAATCCCGGCCGTTGGGAAGTATTCGACGGCTGCGGATATCCCGGTCAGTCCAGCAAGGGATGCCGCTGATCGTCTTTGGACAGCCGGCGGCGGGCGCTCCGTGTGACGATGACGACCAGGAGAAACAGCAGCGGGATGCTGGCACCGACGAGAATGTCTGGGTCGACGCCGGCCCCGGCGCTCTTGAGACCTTTGGTCAGGTAGCCCAACAATCCGGCCGCGTAGTAGACGATCGCTGCGACGGACAACCGCTCGACCGCTTGCTGCAGCCGGAGTTGCGCCTTCGCGCGCCGATTCATGGACGCCAGCAGTGCCTGGTTCTGGCGCTCACGGGCGATGTCGACTCTCGTCGACAACAGTGCGCTCGCTCGCGCGACACGCTCGGATACGTCGCGCAGCCTTTGGGACACCGCAGCGCACGTCGCCACGGCGGGTGTGAAGCGGCGCTCCATGAACTCACCGATCGGCTGAATGCCTGGTTGCCGGGTCTCGCGCAGTTCCGCAATGCGGGTCGCGACAAGTTCGCCGTAGGCGCGGCAGGCGCCGAAACGAAACTGGCACGCCGCAAGACCGCTTTCGACTTCCGCGGCCAGGCGGGTGACCTTTTGCAACAGGGCTTCGTCGTCGCCGTCGCCTGACGCGATGTCGGTGGTGACCGATGCGAGGGCGGTCTCGATCTCGACGAGTCCGGTCGACTGCTTGCGAGCCACCGGCAATGCCAGCAGCGCCATCATTCGATAAGTTTCGATCTCGAACAAGCGTTGCAGCATCCGGCCCGCCTGGCGTGCGGTGAAGCCCTTGTCGATCAACAGGAACCGCGAGAAGCCGTCGACGTGGACCCGGAAATCGGTATATGCCATGCCCACGTGCTCGCCGATGTCGCCACCCATCACGAGGTTGCCGCCGAAGTGCCGTGCAAGGAAAGCCGAGTCGATGCCATCGGCCGGCACGGCAACGATCTTCGCGTGCGCCGCCACGAGGACTCGACCGGGAATCCCGGCGAGCCAGCCCGGCGGCAGCGACAGCACCGGCGGCTCGCTGAAGGGCTTGGGACTCTGCCCGGCCGCGATGAAGGTGTATCCAGAGAACTCTCCATGGCGTTCCCACTTCAGTGTCAACGGCCCCATCTTGGCCACGAAGTGATTGGCCTCGGCTGGTGGCGGTTGCACGGAGAACCCAATACACAAGTCGGCCAGATGCCTGGTCTCCTGCGCTCGCTCGCCAGGGTCGATCAGCTTGGCGACACAGGTGGCACGACACGGGGTTTCCAATGCATCTGAAGGTCGAGCATGGACTTCGTCCGCCAAGTCGTCTCGCAGAGGGTATTCGCGCCCCAGGAGCGAGTGGTTGCCTTGCGCAGACGAGGATTCAGCGCGTTCCAACACAGGCGTCTTCATATCAGGAGGTGTCTCGCAAGGCCGACGTAAAAGGGGATGCCCAGCAGAATGTTGAACGGAAAGGTCAGGCCGAGCGACATGCCGAAATACAGCGACGGCCTGGCTTCCGGTATGGCGTGTCGAAGCACCGCCGGCACCGCGATATAGGACGCACTCGCGGCCAGCACCATCAGAAGTGCCCCGTTGCCGACCGACGTGCCGGTCACGACGCAGAGTGCCAGCGCGAGCCCCGCGTGCACCAAGGGCGCGAGGATGCCGTAGGCCAACAGGCTGGCAGAGGTACCTTTCAGCTGCCGGAGATTCCGTGCGGTGACCAGGCCCATGTCCAGCAGGAAGAAGGCCAGCATGCCTTTGAAGAGATCACCCGAGAAAGGTTGCATCGAAGCCCGGCCTGCATCGCCACTCAACAGACCGACCACCATCGCGCCGAGCAACAACAGCTGCGCCCCGTCAGTGAGCGACTCATGCAGCACTCGGCCCATTGGCAGCCCAGGTGCGGGTCCGTCTCGCAGTGCCGCTGTGCCCCCTGGGGCCGCCACGACTGCGCTAGCTGCTGCCCGCTGCCGCAATACATTGGCAGCCACTACCGCCAGCACGATGGCAGGAGACTCCATCAACGCCATCGCCGCGGCCATGTGCCCCCCGTAGCCAATGCCGTGGCTCTCCAGGTACTGCACGGCGGTGATGAAGGTCACGGCGCTGACCGACCCGTAGGTCGCGGCAATGGCTGCCGCATCGAAGGCAGGAACGAATCGCCTCAAGAGCAAGAAGCCGAGCGCGGGGATGACGATGGCGAGCCCGATCGCACACGCCAGGCTGGTCGCGACCTCCGCGGTCAGCCCTGACTTGGCCAACGCGAAGCCGCCCTTGAGGCCGAGTGCCATCAACAGGTAGAGCGACAGGAATCGGGAGATGGCCTGAGGGATCTCGAGGTTGGACTTGATCGTGCCGGCCAGCACACCAAAGGCGAAGAAGAGGATCGCCGGGTCAAGGAAGTTGTTCACCGAGGCGCTTCAAAGCTGCACTGGCCGCGATGCTAGGTTTCGAGTCGGTTCGAGTAAAGTCGATATTACTTATACGAAGCATCACCTTCGATCTATGCATGCAACCTTCCGCCAGCTGCAGTTGTTTCTCGCCCTGGCGGAAACCGGGAGCATCACCGCGGCGGCACGCGCGTGCCACGTCACTCAGCCCACCGTGTCGATGCAAATGAGAGACCTGGCCGAGTCGGTCGGCTTGCCGCTGCACGAGCACCTGGGCAAGCGCCTTCGGTTGACGGACGCGGGCGAGGCGCTGGTCAGCGCCGCCCAGAGCATGAGCGACGAATGGGCCGCATTCGAGCAGAAGGTCAACGCGCTCAAAGGCTTGACGCAAGGGCGACTGCGCATCGCGGTCGTCAGCACCGCGAAATATTTCGTGCCCCGCATGCTGGGCACGTTTTGCGCGCGCTACCCTGGCATCGACATCGCGCTCCAGGTCCTCAATCGCGACGGCGTGGTCGCGCGGCTGAGAAATCATCGCGACGATCTGTACATCATGTCGATGCCGCCTTCCGACATGGAACTGGAACTGCAAGTGTTCCTGCCGAATCCGCTGGTGGTGATCGCCCCAAGCGTGCACCCGCTGGCCCATCGGAAGTCCATCCCGTTGGCGACGCTGGCGAACGAGCGATTCATCCTGCGCGAGCACGGCTCCGGCACGCGCATGGCTTGCGATGCGCACTTTGCCGCCCTGGGCTTCCAGCCGAATGTGCGTCTCGAACTCGGCAGCAACGAGGCCATCAAGCATTCGGTGGCGGCTGGTCTTGGATTGGCGATCTTGTCACGTCACGCGATCGCGCGTCGTCCGGCCGGAGACGGCGTGACGGAACTGAAGGTTCGAGGTTTTCCGGTCCAATCCAGCTGGTTCGTCCTGCGTCCGAAGGACCGCGGACCTTCGCTGATTGCATCCGAGTTCCTGGCCCATCTCAGTGACTGCGCGAAGCAAATGGCTGCCGCGGTCTCGGTTTCCGTGCCCAGCTGAACCCGATGCCGGCACGGCCTCAACCGGCGCGGTTGAGCCGCTCGATGCGCCGCGCCATCGGCGGTGGCTGGAGAACAGGGCCAGCATCCCGCTGGGTCGGGCGCTGATGCCCATGGACCGCATGGCCTTGGGCATCTCGCCAAGGTCCAACCCGCCCAGGCGGGCCAGTGCGTCGATCATCGGCTGTTTGCGGCCCATGAGCCGTGCGGCGCCTGCGTCGGCGCGGAACTCGCGCTGCCGCGAAAACCGGGCCACGATCAACACAGCGACCACGCCCAGCAGAATGTCCAGCACGATGGTCGTGACGTAGTAGCCCACGCCCGGGCCTTCGTTCTGGTTGCGCAAGACGACCGCTTGTCGACGAAGTAGCCGATCGCGCGCGAAGGATGACCACGAAGGTGTTCATCGCGCCCTGCAGCAACGCGATGGTGACCATGTCGCCATTGGCCACGTGCGTCCCTGGGGTGCTGCGCCGCAGTGCAAGTTTTTGCTCGACGTTCCTGGCCTACCTGCCACAGATGCTCAATGTCGAAATCCGAGCCGGCCTACTCCTGCGGGCTCAACTCAAGCTTGTGCAGATCGAACCCCTTCTGCGCAAGTCGGTGGACCTGGCCGTCATGGTCGACGTCTACCACGAGCTGGCGTTTCCTTACGAGGTGCTGGGCAGCATCGTCCGCGCCCTCAAGCCGGGTGGTCAGCTCGTGTTCGTCGAGTACCGGGCCGAAGACCCGCAGGTGCCGATCAAGACACTGCACAAGATGAGCGAAGCCCAGATCAAGCGCGAAGCGGCGGCGCACGGAGTGGTGTGGGATCACACCGTGGGCACCTTGCCATGGCAGCACCTGGTGGTGTTTCGCAAGCGCAACTGAGCTCGGGCGCTCGGGCGGCCGCCTGGCCTTGATGCCGCTACCAGTTCTCGCTGCCGGGCTCGCCCTTGAACGGGCCGACCAAGTCTGGTGTGATCCAGCCGCCGTAGAAGCCGCCAGGCTGCGGTTTGACGGCTGCGCCGTCCACACGGCAA
>JBDSAB010000022.1:0-3478 GCA_039922395.1 Caldimonas sp. | reverse complement strand
GCAACCGACGACGCCGCGTCGAGCAGGTTGACGAGTCGAGCGGTTGGATGGTCGGCGGCGGTCAGGCCGGCGTAGACCGGAATGCCGGCCGCCGCGTGGAACCGTTCCAGCAGATCGGCCGGTGCGTGCGGCCATTCGATCGCATCGTAGAGCCGACCGATCAGCCGCGCAATTTGCAGGACCTCGACGAATGTCGGAGGCGTGCCTTCGGGAAAAGGACAGACCTGCGCGACCTTCGCACCGAGTTCGACCGCCGCACGTCGAAACAGCGCGCCCGCCTCGACATCCCCGGCGGTGCCCACCATCGCGATGTTCTTGCCGCGCAGCCAAGGCTGTCGGCTGCCCACGAGCATCTCGCGTTGCAACACGCGGGCATACGCCAGCAGCACGTCCGAGTCGGGGGCCGGCAGGGCCCCTGCTGATCGGGGCTCCGCGCCGCCGGCTCCGGACCTCATCGAGAAAGGGGGGAGCATAGGACGCATGCGAGCACGATGCCGGCAGCGTAGGCTCGGCATTCGGCCGACTGTTGATCCTTGTCAAGGAAGCTGGTCCCACTGCTGCTCCGAGGCTGCACGGGCAGGATCCATCGCCCACGACGCGGCGCCCGTGCTTCGCTGGATGCGGTGGTAGTGAATCTGGTCGATCGGGATCAGCCGTGACGCACGGGCGGCCGTAATCCGATCGATGTCGGGGAAAATGGCGCGCATCGCACCAGATGTGCACTAAGAGTTGAAACTGCCGCCTGCGACTGAATCGGTGAATGTGAGCCCGACTGGCGCTAGCGGCCCTCCACACAATTGGCGTTTCGAATTCAGCGCGTTCAGAGACCTACAGGGTGGCCTGTCTCTTCCGAAGCGAATGCTCGAATGCGGCCTCCCGACCTGGTTCGTGAGGAGCGGTACCTGGATCCGGTAGCCCCATGTGCTGTGATTGCGACTTTTGGCCAAGCGGTCGTGTTGTTGGCTGGCACAGCCGGCCATGAGGCAGTGGCTTATGAATCTTCAAGGTCGCCTGAGTGATCACATGAGCTGGAGGGCTGGATGCTTGCACTGCGCGGGCTAGCGTTGCTTTTGCTGCTACAGACGGCAGGAGAAGGTTTCGTCGCGGCCTTGGGTCTACCTTTGCCCGGCCCGGTTGTGGGCTTGGTGCTTCTGCTGGCGGGTTTACCCATGGCCTGGGTCCGCGAGCCGACCGCGGCGGCGGCCGAGTTCCTGCTGGGGCACCTGTCGCTGCTGTTCGTGCCGGTCGGGGTGGGCGTCATCACGCACCTCGACCTGGTGTCGCACTACGGTCTGAGGCTGCTGGCAGTGATCGTGCTGTCGACCTGGATCGCCATGGCGGTGACTGCGCTTGTCCTGCGTGCCGCCCTGGGTACGAAGGCCGATGGCGAGGACGGCGATGGCTAATTTCGTGGAGCTCTGGGTTTACCTCGCGTCCACCCCCCTGTTCGGGCTGACGGCGACGCTCGCGACCTACGTCGCCGCCCAGGCGTTTTACGATCGCGTCGGCCGCGCTCCTTGGGCAAACCCCGTGTTGTGGTCGGTCGTCGGCATCGGCTGCGCGCTAGTCGCGACAAGCACGCCCTATCCAACCTATTTCGCGGGCGCGCAGTTTGTTCATGTGCTGCTCGGGCCGGCCGTGGTGGCGCTGGCCTGGCCGCTGTGGCTGCGTCGCACCGAAGTCCGAAAGCGGGGTGTCGCGTTGGTGCTGGCTGCGCTTGCCGGTGGTCTGGCCGCGGCTGGAAGCGCAGTAGCGCTCGGCTGGGCCTTCGGTCTGCCGCTCGACATGCTGCGCTCGCTGGCACCGAAGTCGGTCACGGCACCGGTCGCGATGGGAATCGCTGAACGCATTGGCGGAGTTCCGGCACTGGCTGCAGTCTTTGCGGTGGTCACCGGCATGGTCGGCGCTTTGTCGGCGAAGTACCTTTTCGATCTGCTGCGCATCGACTCTTGGGCGGTACGCGGTTTTGCGCTTGGCACGGCGTCTCACGGGATCGGCGCAGCACGAGCGCTGCAAGTCCACGCGAATGCTGGCGCCTACGCCGGAATAGCCTTGGGACTCCAGGTGGTGCTTGCCTCCGTGCTGATGCCAATCCTATTTCGTTGGCTTGGGTGAGGCGGATGACGTCGGACAATCCGACCGTGTGTCACGTTCTCGGGCTGGCAACCATATGGCCAGCAGATGGTTGTCAATCATCGCACCCTTCAACTCGTGGTTAACTCAATTTGGCAGACCTTGCGCGTCGCCAGTTGGCGGTTGCATTCTCAGATCTGCCCTCAGACGCCATCCCTGACCGCCACCCCTTCGAGCATGTGGTGCAGCGCGTTCATGTCGGTGATTTCGATGTGGCGCTGGTGCACCGACAGGACGCCGCTCGTGTGCAGCTTCGAGAACGTCCGGCTGACCGTCTCGAGCTTCAGGCCGAGCAGGCTGCCGATCTCTTCCCGACTCATCCTCAACAGCATCGAAGAGGAAGAAAAGCCGCGGGCCTGCAGGCGATCGAAGAGGTCGAGCAGGAAGGTCGCGATCCGTTCCTCGGCATGCATGCTGCCAAGCTGCAGCATGAGTCGGTGATTGGTCGAGATCTCTCGGCTCATCAGCCGATGAATGTGCGCTTGGAGCGCGGGAACCTTGCGTGTCAGAACCTCGAGGCCGGCGTAAGGAATGACGCAGACCTGCGAATCCTCCAACGCGACCGCGGCGACTTCGTGGCGACCCGTGTCGATGCCACTCAGTCCAAGCAGGTCACCGCACATCTGAAAGCCTGTGACCTGCGCAATTCCCTGGTTCGACGTCACGACGGTCTTGAAGGAACCGGTCCAAACCACGAAGACCGCATCGAAGCAGTGGCCCGCGTGGAAAAGGGTCGCCCCCCGAGCCACCTTCCGAAGGGACGTCACCAGCCCGTCGTCCACCGCTCTGATCTCGTCAGGGGTCAGTCCGACCGGAAGGCAGATCTGGCGAAGCCTGCAACTTGAACACTGCACCTTGCAGGCGCCGGTTCGAAGACGAGTGAATGCCAACGCCTCTGCGGCTGCACTGTCGGCAGTGCTTCGGAGGTCTGCCACGAAGGGGTGGACCGGCCGCGTGGCTGTTTCACCCTTTGTAATTGCCTGGTGCATTCGTTCCTATCTGCCGATCAATGCGTTGCGTTGAGCACGATAGGAACCGCTCCCTTCGTTGTCTGTTCGTCAGCGCACACAGTTGCCCGACTTCTTCGGAAGGTTCGCGCCACCGGGCCCTGGTGAATGGCCACTGGCGGTATGCCAGATCGTGTCGTCTCGGCTGTGTTCCCGACCGGACGCAGCGGCATTCGGGACAGGTCAGCCCACGCTCGTCAATCCACCAACCCACGCGCTTGGGAGCCGGTGCCGCCCGCGTCCCGGATCTCCTGTGTGGTGCGCCGCACAGACGGCCGCTTCCAAGCACGCTACAAGAGCGCTGTCACTTGATGCCCCCGACATGGCGCATCTCCGCA
>JBDSAB010000021.1:0-10651 GCA_039922395.1 Caldimonas sp. | reverse complement strand
GCGCCGCCAACTACTCGGAGAAGGTGCTGATGTGGCAGACCATCATCCACATCACGTTCCTGCTGTCGGCGCTGGCGATCGCGATGACCGACCGGCTGATGGCCGGAACCCCCAACGACCACTGACGGCGGCGAGCGATCCAGCGCGACTGCGGACGAAGACTCGGCGAGCGCGGTCAGCCGCGCCGCTATCCGGACAGCGCGGCCCCTGCGGGTCGACGCCATAGCAGCGCGACCCCGAGGATCGCGGAGACGAGCGAGCCGCCGAGCACACCGAGCTTGAGCTGCGTCTCGTAGGTCGCCGCCTGGCCTTCGAACGCCAGGCTGCCGATGAACAGGCTCATCGTGAAGCCGATGCCGCACAGCACGCAGACGCCGAACAGCTGGCGCCACGTTGCATCAGTCGGCATCGGCGAGCCGGCGAAGCGGATCATCAGCCACGACGCGCCGAACACACCGACCGCCTTGCCGATGACGAGGCCGGCGACGATGCCGAGCGGAACGCCCTGCAGCCACGTCGCCCAGCCGGCGCCGCCGAGCTCGACGCCGGCGTTCGCGAACGCGAACAGCGGCAGCACCGCGAACGCGACCCACGGTTGCAGCGCATGCTCTGCGCGTTCGAGCGGCGAGTCGTCGCCGGAACGGTCGCGCAGCGGGATCGCGAGTGCAGTGACGACACCGGCCAGGGTCGCGTGGATGCCCGACTTCAGCACGCAGACCCAGACCACCAGGCCGACGATGACGTAAGGGCCGATGCTGGCGACGCGCATCCAGTTCAGCAGCAGCAGCACGGCCGCGCCCGCGCCGGCCGCGACCAGCATCGCCAGCGACAGGTCGTCGGTATAGAACAGCGCGATCACGACGATCGCGCCGAGGTCATCGATGATCGCGACCGCCGTCAGGAAGATCTTCAGCGACACCGGCACGCGCGAACCGAGCAGCAGCAGGATGCCGAGCGCGAACGCGATGTCGGTCGCCATCGGCACGCCCCAGCCGCGCAGCGCGATCGGGTCGGCCCAGTTGATCGCGGCGTACATGGCAGCCGGCACCAGCATGCCGCCGAACGCGGCGACCGCGGGCAGCACGGCCTGGCTCCGCGTCTTCAGCTCGCCCTCGAGCAGCTCGCGCTTGATCTCGAGCCCGACCAGGAAGAAGAACGCCGCCATCCAGAGGTCGTTGACCCACAGCAGCAGCGGCTTCGACAGCACCAGCCAGCCGTCGCCGATCCGAAGCTCGCCGCGCAGCTCGATGAACGAGCGGTAGAGCGGGCCGAGCGGCGAGTTGCTGATGATCAGCGCGGCGGCGGCGGCGATCGCGAGCAGCACGCCGCCGGCGGCCTCGGATTCAATGAAGCGGCGGGCGTTGGCGATCAAGGGTGCGGACGGCGTTCGATAAACTGGGGCGTCACAGCGTAACCGACCCCTTCATGACCACCCTCCGATACGCCGATCTGGTCGACAGCGTCGCCGCGGCGCTCCAGTACATCAGCTTCTACCACCCGGCCGACTACATCGCTCATCTCGCCCGGGCTTACGAGCTCGAGCAGAACCCGGCGGCGAAGGACGCGATCGCGCAGATCCTGACCAATTCGAAGATGTGCGCGGAGGGCCGGCGGCCCATCTGCCAGGACACCGGCATCGTCAACGTGTTCATGAAGATCGGCATGGACGTCCGCTTCGAGGGCTTTCCGGCCGGGCTCGAGGATGCCGTCAACGACGGCGTGCGCAAGGGCTACCTCGATCCCGAGAACCCGCTGCGCGCGAGCATCGTCGCCGACCCGCACTTTGTGCGCAAGAACACCGGCGACAACACGCCGGCGGTGATCCACACGACGCTCGTGCCCGGCAACACCGTCGACGTGCAGGTCGCAGCCAAGGGCGGCGGCAGCGAGAACAAGAGCAAGTTCGTGATGATGAATCCGAGCGACAGCCTGGTCGACTGGGTCCTGAAGACGGTGCCGACGATGGGCGCCGGCTGGTGCCCGCCCGGCATGCTCGGCATCGGTATCGGCGGCACCGCCGAGCGCGCGATGCTGATGGCCAAGCAGAGCCTGATGGACGACATCGACATGTTCGACCTGAAGGCGCGTGGCCCGCGCGACAAGATCGAGGAACTGCGCATCGAGCTGTTCGACAAGGTCAATGCGCTCGGCATCGGCGCCCAGGGCCTCGGCGGCCTGACGACGGTGCTCGACATCAAGATCGCGACCTACCCGACGCACGCGGCGAGCAAGCCGGTCGCGATGATCCCGAACTGCGCGGCGACCCGCCATGCGCACTTCGTGCTCGACGGCTCCGGCCCGGCCTTCCTCGAGCCGCCGAGCCTCGACCTCTGGCCCGACGTCAAGTGGGCGCCTGACTACAACAAGTCAAAGAAGGTCGATCTCGACCGGCTGACCAAGGAAGAGGTCGCAAGCTGGAAGCCCGGCGACACGCTGCTGCTGTCGGGAAGGATGCTGACCGGCCGCGACGCCGCGCACAAGCGCATCCAGGACATGCTCGCGAAAGGCGAGAAGCTGCCGGTCGACTTCACCAACCGCGTGATCTATTACGTCGGCCCGGTCGACCCGGTGCGCGACGAGGCGGTCGGCCCGGCGGGCCCGACGACCGCGACACGGATGGACAAGTTCACCGAGATGATGCTGGCGCAGACCGGCCTGATCGCGATGATCGGCAAGGCCGAGCGCGGGCCGGTCGCGATCGAGGCGATCCGGAAGCACAAGAGTGCCTACCTGATGGCGGTCGGCGGTGCCGCTTACCTGGTTTCGAAAGCGATCCGCGAGGCCCGCGTGCTCGGCTTCGCCGATCTCGGCATGGAAGCGATCTACGAGTTCGACGTGCGCGACATGCCGGTCACCGTCGCGGTCGACTCGACCGGCGTCTCGGTCCACGAGACCGGCCCGAAGGAATGGAAAGCGCGGATCGCGAAGATTCCGGTGCTGGCGGTCTGAGTTCACCCGCGAGGCGGCGGCCGGCGCGTGCGATCCAGACGGTCGCGTGGGGGACGGCAGCGCCAGTCGACTGAGTTCAATCGCCGCGGTCACCACTGTGACAACGCGTGCGTCCTGCGGCCGGTCCAGCGCTGCACCGCCGCGGCCAGCAACGCGCTCTTGACCGGCTTGGTCATGTAGTCGTCCATGCCGCAGGCGAGGCAGCGCTCGCGGTCGCCGGCCAGCGCGTCGGCCGTCAGCGCGACGATCGGCGTGTGGGCATCCATGCCCTCCTCCTCCTCGCGGATACGGCGGGTTGCCTCGAAGCCGTCCATCACCGGCATGTGGCAATCCATGAAGATCAGGTCGTAACGAGTCCGCGCCGCCGCAACGCGTGCCGCGTCGCCGTCACTGACCACGTCGACCTCGCAGCCGATCGCCTTCAACATCTCCTCGACGACCATCTTGTTGACCATGTCGTCCTCGGCCAGCAGCACATAGGCCGACGGCCTGTGCGCCTCGTCGATCACGATGTCCGGCATGACCGAAGGCTCGGGCGCCTTCTTCAACGCCAGCTCGAACCAGAAGTTCGAGCCCGCGCCGACCTCGCTCTCGACGCCGACCTGGCCGCCCATCAGCTGCACGAGTTCGCGGACGATCGCCAGGCCGAGGCCGCTGCCGCCATGGCGCCGGGTGGTCGACGCGTCGGCCTGCGTGAACGCATCGAACACCGAATCGAACTGCTCTTCGGCCAGGCCGATTCCGGTGTCGCGCACCTCGAAGCGCAACCGGACGGTGTCGTTCGTGTCGTCGAGAACCAGCACTTCCAGATCGACCCGGCCCTGCTGCGTGAACTTGACGCCGTTGTGGAGCAGGTTCACGAGGATCTGGCGCAACCGCATCGGGTCGCACTCGACGCGCTTGGGCAGCCGGCTCGAGAAAGTGCAGCTGAGCGCCACCGGCTTGTCACGGGCAGTCACCGCCATCAGGTCGACCGCCTCGGTGACCAGCGCGCGCAGGTCGATGTTGGTCGTGTGGATGACGAGCTTGCTCGACTCGATGCGCGACAGGTCGAGCACGTCGTCGATCAGCGCGAGCAACGCGGTCGCCGACCGGTGCGCCGTCTCGGCGTAATGGCGCTGGCCGCCCGCCAGCGTCGTGCTGAGCAGCAGCTCCGACGCGCCGAGGATGCCGTTCATCGGCGTGCGGATCTCGTGGCTGATGGTCGCCAGGAACTGCGACTTCGCGACGCTCGCCTGCTCGGCCTGGCGGCGCGCATGCTCGAGCTCGGTGGCCTGCGTCTCGAGCGCGGTCTTCTTGTGCTCGAGGTCGTCGACCAGCTCGCGTGCCGCCCGCATCGCCTGCTGCATGCGATTGCGCAGCCGCTCGATCACGAGGCCGGTGAACGCGAGGTAGATGCCGAGCAGGTACATGATCGCCGCGATCGCGAAGCGGTCCATCCACTGCGAGGCGGCCGGATTGGTGGCGTAGACCCACACCGAATAGGCGACGTAGGCGACGACCACCACGTGCCCGAAGTAGAGCGCGCGCCGGAACCCGAAGCCGACCTGATCGGCGACGCGCATCAACAGGAAGTACGCGAAGAACAGGTGCGCCTGCTCGAGATGGTGAAGGTTCGGCAACCACACCAGCACGTCGAGATGGAAGAACACGAGGCTCACGTCGAGCTGGCCGGTGCGCCCGTAGAACCGCCGCAGCACCATCCAGCTGATCGCGGCGTACAGCAGATTGATCGCCACCAGCCGGTTGAGCTGCATCCAGTCGACCGTCCCGCTGCTGCGCAGGTCCTGCAGCAGTGCGATCAGGCACAGCACCGTGAAGCCGATGGCGCGGATCGCAGGAATCTGGACCGTGTGGATGCGGCGTGCGCTGTCGCGGCGACGTTGCGCGAGCAGCGCCGGATCGAGCGTGAAGCCCGTCTGGATGTGCGGCGCCGGTGCAGTCAAGTTCAAATCAAACCTTGAGGTCTCCGGCCCACGTGACGACGGTGCTGTCCGGCGCAGACAGTTCGTTTCACGCACGGACACGTGCTCGACTCACTCGACAACGACGGTGACGTCGCTCTCAGGGCAAGCCCGGATGGCAATGTTAATTGGGCATGCGCAAACGATTCCAGCAGTCTTACATCATGTGATATTTGGGCGCCGCTTCCCATTTGGAGCGCGACTCGAATACATGGACCGAGGCATTTGAAAGTGAGTGCAACGACGCCACCCTAAACTGATCGTCCGGCGCGCTTGCATGTGTCGGCTCGGGTCGAAATCCACCATGGCCGCATCCTCCTCCACTCACGCGATCCGCGCACAACCGACTGCGGCGTCGGATTGACCGCCCTTTCGCTGCATGGACCGCTTCTCCGCGATCGACACGTTCGTGCGCGTCGCCGAATCGCGCAGCTTCGCCGAAGCGGCGCGCCAGATGCGCGTCTCGCGCTCGGTCGTGACGGCGCGCATCCAGCAGCTCGAGACCTTCGTCGGTGCGCCGCTCTTTCATCGCAACACGCGCAGCGTGCGACTGTCCGAGCTCGGCCAGACGTTCCTGCGCGACTGCGCCGAGCTGGTCGGCCGGACCAATGAGGTCGTCGACCAGATGCGCGAGGTCACGACCTCGCCGACCGGGCGACTCCGCGTCCATGCGCTGCCCGGCTTCGTGCTCGGCCACCTCGCGCGCGTGCTGCAGGAATTCCAGGCGCGCTACCCGCAGGTCGTGCTCGACATGATCGTCAACGACGCGGCGATCGATCCGGTCAAGGAGGGCTTCGACTGCGCACTGCAGATCTTCCCGCCGCGCTCGGAGGAGCTGATCTCGAAGAAGCTGTTTCCGGTGCGCCGCGTCTTCTGCGCGTCGCCCGAATACCTGAAGCGCCACGGCACGCCGCGCCTGCCGCACGACCTGACCGGTCACCGGATCGGCTGGTACTCGGGCTATCCGACACGCGAGCGGCTCGCGTTCCATGGCACCGGCCCGATCGTCTCGCTCGAGCTGAAGCCGGTGCTGCTGACGAACAGCGTGCACCTGCTGCGCGAATACGCCCTCGAGCATGCCGGCATCGTCTGCCTCCCGACGCTGGTGGCCTCGGACGCGGTGCTGTCCGGAACGCTGCGGCTGGTGCTGCCCGACCACCCATTGAGCTCGTTCTGGCTCTCGGTCTTCTATCCAACCACGGTGCGCAGCTCGCTGAAGCTGAAGCTGTTTCTCGAGACGCTCGACCACAGCTTCGCCGGCGTGCCGCCGTGGGACCAGGCGCTGATCGAACGCGGCCTGTTGTCGACGGCGATCATCGAGTAGCCGCCACCCCAAGGAGCGACTCGGGATAACCCGCAAGATTGTTCGGCAACATCGAACAATCAGGTTGCGGCCTTCCCCCTAGCCCGCCGTGGCCGCGATGCCTAGACTCTGCCGCATCGGTCGTCGTTCACCGACACCGCTTGCGGCTCCTGGCCGCGACCTTGACCGGAGACAGACACGATGCCCGCCACCGCCTACCAGACCCAGTTCGGATCGCTCGACCGCTACGAGAAAGGCGGCGTCCAGATCATCGGCGACGACGTCAAGAACTACGCGTTCTCGAATTGCTTCGAGATCGCGAGCAAGGCCAGGCCGTACGAGAAGGTCGTGTTCGGCCAGAACCAGATCTACGTGCTCGAGACCATTCGCGCAGAGGGCACCTCGCCCTGGTACACCTGCGCGCACGACGAGTTCGCGCTCTGCATGGACGGCGACGTCGACATCCACCTCGTCAAGCTCGACGGCGAGCAGACCGTGCCCGATGCCGAGCACAACGGCGCGGTGCTCGTGAAGGGCGAGCCGAAAGGCCGGAAGATGGGCTGGCTGAAGATCCGGCGCGGCCACCAGGCGATGCTGCCGAAGAACACCGCCTACCAGTTTCGCGCCGCGAAGCCGGCGGTGCTGATCCAGCAGACCTGCAAGGGCGATCTCAGCGTCGAGCGCTGGGCCGACATCTGCCAGACCGCCTGACCGATCCGCTTCGAGGAGCCACGCCATGAACGCACCCGCAGAACTCGCCCAGGTCATCGCGAGCCAGCCCCATGCAACCCTCGGCTACAAGACCTTCACGCTCGGCAGCTTCACGTTCCGCCGCGACGAGTACTTCGCCCACATCGGCTGGACCACGCGCGACGGCCGGCCGCTGTCGCACACGATGGATGTCGGCAACTACCTGCGCGCGCTGATGCGCGACGTCGGCTGGGGCTTCTTCTACGGCTGGGTCAACTTCGACAACGTGCTCGGCACCGTCAACAAGTACACCTCGGTCGACCTGTACGCGGGCGCGTACAACGCGACGATGAAGGAAGCCGGCGTCGACCTGCTCGAGAACTTTCCGACCGACCAGATCCGAGCGACCTTCGAGCAGATGCTCGACGACTGGACCAACGAGACGTTCGACCCGTTCGCGGCGCCGCAGGAGACCGGCTCGCCGTACGGGCGCAAGAACGGCTCGAACACCGCGAAGCTGACGCGCGCCCGGGAGCTCGCGAAGCGCTGCGTCGGGCTGAAGGACGACCTGCCGCTGCGCACCGACGCGCGCGGCGCGCCGATCAACCGCGCGTTCGCCGACGTGCCGCAGGACGAGCCCGAGCTGCATCCCGAGCCCGGCTTCGAGAACGAGGTCCATGCCTTCAACCTGTTCGCGTTCCTGTCGCGCTCGCAGGTCACCTGGAATCCGAGCTTCACGTCGGTCGTCAAGTACAGCTTCATGTGCCCGACGACCGAAGAGCACATGCTGCCGATCATCCACGGCAACGACCGGGTCGAGTGGTTCTTTCAGATGTGCGACGAGATCCACTGGGACTGCGCCGACAAGAACACCGGCAAGCCGCTCGCCCGCGTGATCATGAAAGCGGGCGACATGGCGGCGATGCCGGCCTATTGCCGGCACCAGGGCTTCAGCCCGAAGCGCTCGATGCTGCTGGTCTGGGAGAACGGCTCGCCGACCCTGGTCTACGAAATCGAGAAAGGCGAGTCGCCGGAAGTGCCGGTCCAGTTCTGACGCCACCGCCGCCAGTTCGAACGCGGCAACGGGCCGGATGCAGATCGATGCACCGGCCGCACCGAACCCTCACGCTGCGACCGTTGCGCCGAACGTCGCGGCGCCACGCGGAGACACCGACGTGACCCTCTCGGATATCCAGCACGCCGCCGGTCTGAAGACGCCGATCCGCCACCAGCTCTTCATCGGCGGCCGCTTCGTCGACGCGGAGTCGGGCGAGACGCTGCCGACGTTGAACCCGCACGACAACTCGCCGATCGCCGAGGTCGCGCTGGCCGGCAAGGCCGACATCAACAAGGCGGTCGTCGCGGCTGAACGCGCGTTCCCGGCGTGGAGTCGGACCGCGGCGGCCGATCGCGGGCGCATCCTGCTGAAGCTCGCCGACCTGATCGAGGCGAACACCGAGGAGCTCGCCCGCCTCGAATCGCTCGACACCGGTCATCCGCTGCGCGATTCGCGCAGCCTCGACGTGCCGCGCACGGCCGCGTGCTTCCGCTACTTCGGCGGCATGGCCGACAAGTTCCAGGGCGACGTGGTGCCGGTCGAGGCGGGGTTCCTGAACTACCTGCTGCGCGAGCCGGTCGGCGTCGTCGGCCAGGTCGTGCCGTGGAACTTTCCGCTGATGTTCACGAGCTGGAAGATGGCGCCGGCGCTCGCCGCCGGCAACTGCATCGTGATGAAGCCGGCCGAGATCACGCCGCTGTCGAGCCTGCGGATCGCCGAGCTGATGAGCGAGGCCGGCCTGCCGGACGGCGTCGTCAACATCGTCCCCGGTCTCGGCAGCGTCGCCGGGCAGGCCATCGCCGAGCACGAGCACATCGCGAAGATCGCGTTCACCGGATCGACCGCGACCGGTCGGCGCATCGTGCAGGCCAGTGCCGGCAACCTGAAGAAGGTGCAGCTCGAGCTCGGCGGCAAGGGCGCCAACATCGTGTTCGACGACGCGAACCTGGTCGCTGCGGTCAACGGCTCGGCCTGGGCGATCTTCCACAACCAGGGGCAGGCCTGCATCGCCGGCTCGCGGCTGATGCTGCACGAGAAGATCGCCGACGAGTTCCTCGACCGGTTCACCGCCCTGGCGAGTTCGATCCGCGTCGGCAACCCGCTTGACGCCGCCACCGAGATGGGCCCGCTGACCAGCGCGCAGCACCGTGACCGCGTGCTCGGCTATGTCGACGTCGCGCGCGAGCAGGGCGGCACCGTGCTCGCCGGCGGCAAGCCGCCTGCCGCGAAGGAGCTGGCGGCCGGCTGCTATGTCGAGCCGACGATCGTCAAGGCAAAGCACTTCCACGACCGCATCGCGCAGGAGGAGGTGTTCGGGCCGTTCGTGACCGTGCTGACGTTCAAGGACGACGCCGAGGCCCTCGAGATCGCGAACGGCACCGACTACGGGCTCGGCAGCGGCCTGTGGACGCGCGACCTGCAGCGAGCCCACCGCGTCGCCCGCGACCTGCGCGCCGGCATGGTCTGGATCAACAGCTACAAGCGCGTCAATCCGGGTTCGCCGTTCGGCGGCGTCGGCCAATCGGGCTACGGTCGCGAGATGGGCTTCGACGCGATGCGCGAGTACACGCAGGTCAAGAGCGTGTGGGTCAACGTCGACGCGCAGATCCCGCCGTGGTACCCGCGTTGAACCAAATGACTCCCTTCACCTACACCGCCCTGCCCTCGCGCGTCGTCTTCGGCGCCGGCGCGCTGCAGCAGCTTGCACGCGAGATCGAGGTGATCGGCGCGACGCGGGCGCTGGTGCTGTCGACGCCGGAGCAGGTCGAGTCGGCGCGGCGCGTCGCCGCGCTGCTCGGCGATCGCGCGGTCGGCGTTTTCGCCGAGGCGCGCATGCACGTGCCGATCGATACCGCGCGCGCGGCGCGCGCCGAGGCGAAGCGGCTCGGCGCCGACTGCGCGGTCGCGATCGGCGGCGGTTCGACGATCGGCCTCGGCAAGGCGATCGCGCTCGAGGCCGCCGCGGCCCCCGACGGCAAGGCGTTCCCGATCGTCGCGATCCCGACGACGTACGCCGGCAGCGAGATGACGTCGATCTACGGCCTCACCGAAGCCGGTGTCAAGAAGACCGGCCGCGATCCGAAGGTGCTGCCGCGCTCGGTGATCTACGACCCTGAGCTGACCTTGACCCTGCCGATCGGCATGACCTTGACGAGCGCGCTGAACGCGATCGCTCACGCGTCCGAAGGCCTGTACGCGCACGACGGCAATCCGATCATGGCGCTGATGGCCGAGGAAGGCATCCGCGCGGCGGCCGCCGCGTTGCCACGGCTAGCGGTCGACCCGCGCGACCTCGACGCGCGCAGCGACGCGCTCTATGCCGCCTGGCTGTGCGGCTCGGTGCTCGGCAACGTCTCGATGGGGCTGCACCACAAGCTCTGCCACACGCTCGGCGGCACGTTCGATCTGCCGCATGCCGAGGTCCACACGGTGGTCCTGCCGCACGCCCTCGCGTACAACGCCGGCGCCGCACCGGAAGCGATGCGCCGGATCGGGCGCGCACTCGGCTCCGCCGACGCCGCGCGCTCGGCGCCGGCCGGCCTCTTCGACCTCGCCCGCTTGCACGGTGCGCCGGTCGCGCTGCGCGACATCGGCATGCCGGAGAGCGGACTCGACCGCGCCGCCGACCTCGCCGTGCAGAACCAGTACCCGAACCCGCGCCCGCTCGAGCGCACGGCGATCCGCGAA
>JBDSAB010000020.1:0-14269 GCA_039922395.1 Caldimonas sp. | reverse complement strand
CGGCCGACCTTCTTCGCAGCGCCGTCAGCCGACGGCAGCAGGCAGCACGTCGAGCAGCCGGTAGGCCGGCACCGGCTTGTGAAACCCCTTCAGCACCAGCTCGCCGGCCGGCTCGGTCGCGAAGCCTTCTTCGAGACAGGCCTTGACGCGCTGCGAGAGCAACGTCTCACCGCCGTGCGCCTCGCCGCACAGGCGCGCCGCCAGGTTCGTGACGGTGCCGATCGCGCCGTAGTCGATCCGCCCGGAGAAGCCGATGCCGCCGATCGTCGCGAAGCCCTGCGCGATGCCGACGCCCATCTGCAGGTCGTAGCCGCGCTTCTTCCAGCTGCCCGACAGGCGGCCGATCTCGCGCTGCATCGACAACACCATGCGCGCAGCGCGCGGCGCCGGATCGGCGATCTGCACCGGGTCGTTGAAGAACACCATGATGCCGTCGCCCGTGAAGCGCTCGAGCGTGCCTTCGTGCTCGAGGATCAGCCGGCCCATCGCGGCGTGGTATTCGCCGAGCACGCCCATCACCTCTTCCGGATCGGCCGTCTCGGTGAACGCGGTGAAGCCGCGCAGATCGAGGAAGACGACGGTGATCTCGCGCCGATGGCTCTTCAGCGGGTCGTCGGCGCCACCGCCGACGATCAGCTCGGCAAGCTGCGGCGAGAAGAATCGCTTGAGCCGACCCACCTTCTCGAGCTGGGCGACGCCGTCCTCGACGCGTTGCTCGAGCGTGCGATTGAGTTCAGTCAGCTCGTGCTTCTGGCGCAGCACCTCGTCATACAGCGACTTGATGCGCAGCAGCGAGCGCACCCGGGCCAGCAGCTCGGCCTGGCTCACCGGCTTGCTGAGGAAGTCGTCGGCGCCGGCGTCGAGTCCCTTCGCGCGCTCCTCGGCCGGATCGAGCGCGGTCACCAGCACGACCGGCAGCATCGCGTGCGCCGGGTCGGCGCGGATCGCGCGGCAGACCTCGTAGCCGCTCATGCCCGGCATCATCACGTCGAGCAGCACCAGATCCGGGTGCTCGCTGGCGACTCGCTCGAGCGCCTGCGGCCCCGACGTCGCAGTGCAGGTCGCGTAGCCCTTCACCGCGAGCAGGTCGGCGAGCAGCTTGACGTTCATCGCGACGTCGTCGACGACGAGGATCTTCGCGCTCACCGAGGTCCCTTCGCCGCTCCGATGCGCGTGGGCGCCGACGGCATCGAGGGAATGCCGATCATCGCTTGGCGCGCCCGTTCTGCAGGAAGCGCTGGACCGTCTCGACGAACTGCTTCAGGTTGATCGGCTTCGTGATGAACGCATCGAAGCCCGACGAGATGATCTTCTGCTGGTCATCCGGCATCACCGAGGCCGAGACCGCGAGCACCGGGATCGCATCGAGCGAGGCGTCCTTGCGGATGCGGCCGAGCGCCTCGATGCCATCGATGTCGGGCAGCTGGATGTCCATCAGCACGAGATCGGGGCGCTCCTGTTCGGCGAGGCGCACGCCGTCGAGCCCGTTCACGGCTTCCAGGGTGGCGTGGCCCTGGTGGCGCAGGATGTCGCGCACCAGCTTCATGTTCTTCTCGTTGTCCTCGACGATCAGAATCTTCTTCATATCGCCTCCAGCACGCGCTCGGGAAGAATAAACGCAAAGGTCGAGCCCTTGCCGAGCTCGCTGTCGACCCGCATCGAGCCGCCGTGCAGCTCGACGAAGCGCTTGGCAAGCGAGAGCCCGAGTCCGGTGCCCTCGGACTTGCGCAGGTAGTCGCCGCCGGCCTGCCGGAACTCCTCGAACACCAGGTCCTGCTGGTCGGCGGCGATGCCGACGCCGGTATCGACCACCGCGATCTCGACGCCGTCGTCGACCTTGCGGGCCCGCAACGTCACGCGACCGCCGGCCGGTGTGAACTTGACGGCGTTCGACAGCAGGTTGATGACGACCTGCTTGACCTTGCGGATGTCGGCGACCCAATCGCCGAGCCCCTTCTCGATCTCGAGCGAGAGCGTCAGCCCTTGCCGGCTGGCGCGCTCGCGAACCAGGGTCGTGCAGTTGTCGAGCAGCATCGGCAGATTGACGGTTGCCAGGTCGAGGTCCATCCGCCCGGCCTCGATCTTCGACAGGTCGAGGATGTCGTTGATCAGCTGCAGCAGGTGGTGGCCCGAGCTGTGGATGTCGAGCAGGTACTCGAGCTGCTTCTCGTTGACGTCGCCGAACATCTTCTCGCTCAGCACCTCCGAGAAACCGATGATCGCGTTGAGCGGCGTGCGCAGCTCGTGCGACATGTTGGCGAGGAACTCCGACTTGTGCTTGTTGGCAAGCTCGAGCTCTCGGCTCTTGCTCTGGATCTCGTTGAAGAAGCGCGAGTTCTGGATTGCGATCACGGCCTGGTCCGCGAAGGTCTTCAGCAGTGCCAGCTCCTTCTGCGTGAACGGGTTGGGGGTCGGCCCGCGCGAGACCTGGATCGCGCCGACGCCGCGGTCCTCCCACAGCATCGGCGCGAACGCGATCGAGAAGTTGCCGACGGCCTCGGCGACCCGTCGCAGCGGTGCCGGCACGTCCGGGTCGGCGAGCGCATCGGCGAAATGGACGACCCGGCGCTCGCGCACCGCGAGCGCCGTGGCGGTGCCCTCGAGCGGCCGCGGGAAAACGCCGCCGACCGCGCGCACCGGATCGGCCAGCCCCATCGCGTTGCCGCGGAAGCCGCCCAGGTGGAGCATGCCGGCGTCGTCGATCAGGTAGATGCCGAGCCCGGTCGCCGCAAACAGCCGTTCGCAGCTGTCGAGGATCTTGTCGAACACCGGGTTCGCATCGGCCACCGAGCTGCTGATGACCTGCAGCACGGCCGCGGTCGCGGTCTGCTGCTCGAGCGCCTCGCGAGTCTCGTTGAACAGGCGCGCGTTCTGGATCGCGATCACCGCCTGGTCGGCGAACGTCTTCAGCAGCGCGACGTCCTTGTCCGAGAACGGGCCGGTGACGCGCCGGCCGACGAAGATGGTGCCGATGCCGCGGCCTTCCCAGAGCAGCGGCGCGATGATCACCGACCGGGTCGCCGCGGCATTGGAGCTGCGCTTCACGTAGTGCGGCACGTCGGCGCCCTGCTGGACGTCGGGATAGTGGACCACGCGCCGCTCGAGGATCGCCAGCCCCGAACCGGATTCAGTGCTCAACGGCACCGGGAAGCTGCGCTCGAACTCCTCGCGATTGGCGGCGTCGCCGTGCTGCGCGACGAGCCGCACGAGGCCGTCATCGCCGGCCAAGGTGATGCCGACGTGCAGACCGTCGAACAGCCGCTCGCAGCTTGCCAGGATCGCCTCGAACACCGGGTGTGTGTCGGCCACCGAGCGGCTGATCACGCCGAGGATGTTGGCGGTCGCGGTCTGCTGCTCGAGCGCTTCGCGCGTCTCGTTGAACAAGCGCGCGTTCTGGATCGCGATCACGGCCTGGTCGGCGAACGTGCGCAGCAGGCCGATCTCCTTGTCGGTGAAGCCGACCGGCGGCTGACGCGTCACGTACAGCGAGCCGATGCCGCGCCCCTCCCAGACCATCGGCGCGAACACCTGCGAGTAGCTGCCGATGCCGAGCTGTTCGGCGACCAGACGGATCCCGGGCGGCACGTGGCTGTCGTTGAGCACGTCGCGGATGTGCATTACCTGGCGGCCCAGCGCATCACCGCCCAGCAGCCCCGACTGCGTGACCGGGAACAGACCTTCGAGCAGCGGACGGGCATGGCCACGATGGGCGCCGAGCTGCAGGCTGCCGTCGTCGTTGACGAGGATGATCCCTTGCTCCGCGCTCGCGAACAGGTGGTTGCAGCTCTCGAGGATCTTCTCGAACACCGGCTGGCTGTCGGCCACCGAGCCGCTGATGACCTGCAGCACTTCCGCGGTCGCGGTCAGCTCCGCGGTGCGCTGCTCGACCTTGCGCTCGAGGTCGATGTAGGACGCCCGCAGCGCAGCGCCCATCTGGTTGAACTGCTCGGCGAGCCCTTCCAGCTCGTCGCCGGTGTGGACCTCGATGCGGTGGTCGAGCTCGCCCGCGCCGACCCGGGCCGCGCCTTCCTGAAGCGCCTTCAGCGGCCGGACCAGCGCGCGCGCGACGAAGAACGTCGCGGCGGTCGAGACGACGAGGCCGGCGACGAGCAGCAGCGCAGCGCGCACCAGCGACGCGTACAGCGGCGCCAGCGCCTCCGCACGCGGCGACTCGACGAAGACGGTCCAGCGCAGGGTCGGAATCGCGGCGTGCGCGGTGAACACCTCGTCGCCTTTCAGGTCGCGCCCGATCGAGGCCGCGGGCGCGTCGGTGCGCGCCAGTGCGGCCACCTGCGGCAGCGAGTTCAGGTCGCTCTTCTTCAGCACCAGGCTGATGTCGGGATGCGCGATCAACGTGCCGGTGGAGTCGACCACGTAAGCCAGGCCGGCCTCGCCGATCTTGATGCGCGAGACGACCTCCCAGACGAACTTCAGGTTGACCTCGGCCGCCGTGACGCCGCCGCCGCTGCCGGCCGCCCGCGCGATCGTCATGTACGGCTCGGTGCCCTTGCGAAAGTAGACCGGCCCGTAGTAGAGGCGGCCGGCCATCGGCTCCAGGAACTTCGGATCCTTCGACAAATCGGTGTCGGTGCTGACCGAATCGATCGCGAGGCGCGAGATGCGCAGCTGCTCGCGGCCGGCCGGATCGATCCACGAGACCTCGGTGACCTGCTCGGCCTGCTTCTGCAGCTTGATGTACTCGATCTTGCGGGCCTCGAACGCGTCATCCGAGCTGTCCATGCGCGGGAACGTGGTCCAGCTCAGCTGGTGCTGGATGTCGAGCACGTACTGCTCGATCCGGCGCGCCGCGCTCTGCGCCTTCTCGTTCTGCAGCGCGACGAGATGGGCCTCGTTCTCGCGGTACGAGAAGTAGATCGTGATGCCGCTGCTGACGATCAGCATGCTGCCGACCAGCATGATGATCAGCAGTGCGTACTTCGGGAACAGGCGCCAGCGTCGGGCCTTCATTCGACCACCCGGTTCGCGCGCAGCAGCACCGCCTGCGGAAGCGTGATGCCGAGGGCACGCGCCGCCTTCCGGTTGACGACGAGGTCCAGTTTGGCCGGGCGCTCGATCGGCAGGTCGCCGGGCCGCGCGCCCTTCAGGATGCGGTCGACGTAACCGGCCGCGCGCCAGTGGAGCTCATTCAGATCGGCCCCGTACGCCATCAGCAGGCCTTCGGTGCCGGCGACCGCGAACTCGCCGACCAGCGGGATGCGCTCGCGGGCCGCGAGCCCGGCAACGACCTGCCGGTTCTGGAGCACGAACGTCGTCTCGACGCCGACGATCGCCTGGAGGCGGTGCTCGCGGGCGAGTCGGAACGCGGCCTCGAAGTCCTCGGTCCTCCGGACCTCGAGCACCTCGACCTGGAGCCCGAGCTGGCGACCGCTTTCCTGCATGCCTTCGACGAAGCGCGGCAGCTGCATCTCGTCCGGGTCCATCACCAGCCCGACGCGGACGAGCTGCGGCAATGCTTCCTTCAGCAACTCGAGCTGCTTGGCGCCGATCCCCGGAAAGGTGACGGTGAAGCCGGTCGCCTGCCCACCAGGCCGGGCGAGCGTCTTCGCCCATCCTTCGGCGACCGGATCGCTGCCGCCGACCGTGACGATCGGCACCGTCGCACTGGCCTGCCGGACCGCCTGGAAAGGACCTGGACCGCCCGTCACGATCACATCGATCTTCGACTGGACCAGCTCGCGCGCGAGCTCGGGCAGGAGTTCCGGCCGCCCGCCGGCGTAGCGGAAGTCGAGGTCGATGTTGCGGCCCTCGACGTAGCCGAGGTCGTGCAGGCCGCGCAGCAATCCGGTACCCGATGCATCCGACGGCGCGCCGATGTAGAGCACGCCGACGCGCGGCAGTCGGGCGGCGGGCTGGGCGGTCGCATCCGCGACACCGAGCACGAGGCACGCGACCCATGCGATGACCGCGAGCACCGCGTCGAGCGCCCGCCTGGCGTGGCGAACGCGGCCGCGCGGCTGCACCGGGTCCGCGCCGGTGTGCGTCACGCGATCGCCTCTCGGCGGCAGCGCGGCATCACGAGAGCCGCCGGCATCACTCGATCACCTCGGCGCGAAGCAGCAGCGAAGGCGACAACTTCAGGTCGAGCGCCTTTGCCGTCTTCCGATTGATCACGAGTTCGAACTTGGACGGCTGCTCGATCGGCATGTCACCGGCCTTGGCACCCTCGAAGATCCGATCGACGTAGTCGGCGACGCGCTTGTGAAGCGCCGGCAGGCTGGTCGCATACGCCATCAACCCGCCGTCCTGGACGTGCTCGCGCCATTCGTAGATGGCAGGCATCCGGTAGCGCGCGGCTCGCTCGATGATCTGAAGCCGGTCGCGGACGAAATAAGTAGACGCCGCTACGAACAGCATTTGCGGCCGCTCCGCGGCAAGCGCCGTGAAGGCGCGTTCGTAGTCGCCATCGACCACCTCCACCGGATGCACGCTCAGCCCGAGCGCCGATGCCACCTTGCGCAATTCCGCGACCTGCTGGCGCACCGCCGGGTCGTAATGCGACAGCATGCCGACCCGGGTCGCGCCCGGTACCACCTCCAGCAGCAGTTCGAGCTTCTTGCCGGCCAGGGTGCCGTCCGGGGCGATCAGCACGCCAGTGAGGTTGCCGCCGGGTCGCGCGAGACTCTTCACCAGACCGGAGGCGACCGGGTCGAAGTTGCCAAACATGACGATCGGAACGGTCGAGGTCGCGGCCATCGCCGCACGGACCGACACGGCGCCGATGGCGACGATCGCATCGACCTTGCCGGCCACCAACTCGCGGGCAAACACCGGCATGCGTTCGAGGCGACCTTCCCCATAGCGGCGATCGATGACGATGTTCTGGCCCTCGAGATAGCCGCGATCGCGCAAGGCTTCCGGTATGTTCACGTCGAACGGCGCCGGGCCGGTCGGACGGAGGATGCCGAGCCGATAAACGCGTCCGGGGATCTGCGCCTGGAGGGCGGTCGGTCCGGTCAGCAGCGCGGCGGCGATCATGCTGAGGAACGGGCGACGACAAGTCATGGCGCGATTCTGTCCGCATCGGCGGCCCCGCACCAGCGCGGTCCCGAGGACGCATTGGCCCGCCGCGTGCGCGCTGCGCCGGTCAGCGCGCGCTCGTCACTCGACCACAGCGTCCGCGCGCAGGCGCAGCGCCGCCGGAACGTGCAGGCCGAGCGTGCGCGCGGTCGACGCATTGACGACGAACTCGAAGCGCGTCGGCTGCTCGATCGGCAGCTCGGCAGGTTTCGCGCCCTTGAGGATGCGGTCGACGTAGCCGGCCGCTCGGCCGAACTGGTCGCGATCGCCGACGCCGTACGACATCAGCGCGCCGGCGTCGGGGTAGCGCCGCTCCTCGGCGATCGTCGCGAGCTTCAGATCACGGCCGATCTTCGAGATCGGCTGGTACAGCGCCGAGGTCAGGAAGTCGCGCACGACGACGAGCGCCTGCACCCCGGCGGCGCGCGCGCTGCGCAGCGACTGGCCGAGCGCATCGAGCGACGGCGAGGTCAGGCCGATGCGCATCGTCGCGAGGCCCTGGCTGCGCAGCTCGGCTTCGGTCTCCTCACCCCAGCGCTGGAAGACGAGGTCGGTGGCGTTATGCAGCACGCCGACGCTCGCCAGCTGCGGCATCATCTCCTTCAGCAACTGCACGCGCTTGGCTGCCAGCTCCTCGCCGAAGCTGGAGACCCCGGTGACCATGCCGCCGGGCTGCGCCAGGGTCGCGAACAGGTCGGTCTGGCCGCCGCGCGGGTGCAGGCCGACCGACACGATCGGCACCGTGCGCGTGACGCCGAGCACCAAGCGCGCCGACGCCGGACCGGGCGCCAGGAAGACGTGGACCGGCGTCTCCAGCTGCTTGCGCAACAGCCCATCGGCGCGGCTGTACTGGCCATCGGCATACAGCTCGACGAGCCGGTAGGTGCGGCCTTCGACATGGCCGAGAGACCGCATGCCTTCGTTGAAGGCGGCGACGCCGGCGACGTCCGCCTGGCGCGTCGCCAGCGCGAGATAGCAGACGACGGCCGGCGCCTGCGCGAGCGCGCGCGGCGCCAGCAACGCGCCGGCGAGGCCGGCGAGAAAAGGACGGCGACCGCTCATGCGGGCGATTGTCCGCCCGCCCGCTCGATGCGGCGCTCGCGCCGCGCCGACCGCCTACGGCGCGAACGTATCGCCGAGCACGACCCCCTCGCGGCGCGGATCGGCGCCGCCGGTCAACGCGGGTGCGCCGTTGACATCCTTGCGGATGATCGTCGAGATGCCGCTCGACTGAGCGCCGACCGATACCGTGTGGCCCATCGCGCGCAGACCGGTGACGAGCGGATCGTTGGCGCCGTTGTTGGTCGCGACCACGTTCGGGTGCTCGCCGCCGACGTTCGTCGTCGCGCTGTTGGCCGCGCCGAAATCGATCAGCGACGTCGCCTGCTGCGCATCGAGGTTCCAGTCGAGCGCGCCGACCAGCGTCTTCACGACGTACTGGATGATCGTGCTGCCACCCGGCGACCCGGTGCCCATGTAGAAGTCGCCGCGCGTGCCGTCGGCGGCGGTCTTGAACACAAGGGTCGGCGCCATCGAGCTGCGCGGCCGCTTGCCGGCGGCGACCCGGTTCGCGATCGGCACGCCGGAGCCGTCGGTCGGCGTCGCCGAGAAGTCGGTCAGCTGGTTGTTGAGGATGAAGCCCTGCGTCATGTGGTACGACCCGAAGCCGCTTTCGACGGTCGTCGTCATCACGACCGCATTGCCATCGCGGTCGACGATCGTCATGTGGGTCGTGCCGCTCTCCGGCGTGCTCGAGCTCGCCAGCGGAACCGGGCCGAGGTTGCCCGGCTGCGCGGTGCCCATGCTGGTGTTGAAGCTGATCAGCGCGGCGCGGCTGCGCAGGTACGGCTTGTTCAGCATCGTGTCCCAGGTGCCGCCCGGCAGCGCGACGAAGTCGGTGTCGGCGATGTACTTGTCGCGGTCGGCGTAGGCCAGCCGCTCGGCCTCGCTGACGAGGTGGACGCCGAACACCGACGGCTTGCCGCCCTCGATGTCGAGCGCGGTCGGCACATAGAGCCCGAGGTTGAAGTTCTCGAGCACGCCGAGGGCCGACGCGACGGTGATGCCGCCCGACGACGGCGGCCCCATTCCGCAGACCCAGTAGGCGCGGTACGTCGTGCAGACCGCGTCGCGCCGCTTGGCCTGGTAGGCGGCCAGGTCGGCGAGCGTGGTCTTGCCCGGCGTGATCGCGGCACCGGTCTGCGCGTGCGCGGTGATGTTGATCTTGTCGACGATCGCCTGCGCGATCGGGCCGGTGTAGAGCGCATCGGCGCCGCCGTCGGCGAGAGCCTGCAGGGTCGTCGCATAGGCCGGAATCTTCAGCGTCGTGCCGAGCGCCTTCGGCGTCAGATCGGCATTCAGGTACGTCGATGTCGCTTCCGAATCGGCGAGGAAGTTGGTGCGCGCGCCTTCGATCGCCGCCGCGAGCCGGCCGCTGATCGGGAAGCCGTCGGTCGCCAGCTTGATGCCGGGCTGCATCAGGTCCTTCCACGGCGTCTTGCCGTGCGCCTGGTGGGCGAGGTCGAGCATGCGGATGGCGCCGGGCGTGCCGATCGAGCGACCGCTCGCGCGTGCATTCGGCTTCGGCACGGTCTGGTCGGTCGCGTCGTCGACCCAGCGCAGGTGGTTCGGCGTCGCCGCCGCCGGTGCGGTCTCCCGGCCGTCGTAGCTGTCGACCGTCTTCGTCTTCGCGTCGTAGTGCAGCATGAAGGCGCCGCCGCCGAGGCCGCTCGACTGCGGCTCGACCAGGCCGAGCACCGCTTGCACGGCGACCGCCGCATCGACCGCGGTGCCGCCCGCCTTCAGCACGTCGCAACCGGTCCGGCTTGCATACGGATTGGCGGTCACGACCATGTAGGTCTTCGATGTCACGACCTTCTTGCCGGTCTTGTAGCCCGAGGCCGGCTCCGGCGCCGCCGGATCGCCCGCGACCCCGGAACCGACCGTGACCGTGCCGGTGTCGGTGATCGCCTGGCATTCGGAGGCGGCCGGACCATCGTCACCGCCGCCGCCGCAGCTCCACAGGAACAACAGCGACGAGAGTGCGATCAGAAGGCGCAGCGGATGCGGCGTGGGACGGGACGGAGTGCGCATGGGGGAACCCTCGTGGGCCGCGAGATGGCGACCCTTCAAGGCTACCGAGCCGGATCGGTGCCTTCCATCGTCGGCTGTAGGAAAACAGCGCGTCCGCGCGCTGTGTTTACCCGAGGTCGATCGATCCGGCGCGGGCGGCCGCCGCGAGGTCGCGCTCGGCCTGGACTGCGTTCTCGAAGCGGATCGCGGCCCAGCCGAGACCGATCGCCGCATTCACGTTGGCCTCGTTGTCGTCGAGCAGCAGCAGCGAAGACGGCACGCGCTCGAACACCGTCGCGGCATGCGAGAACAGCGCGGGCTCAGGCTTGACCATGCCGATTCGCGACGAGAACACGCCGCGCTCGAACAGACCGAGCACCGAGTGCGTCGACTCGAGGTGCCGCGCATACGGCACCGGCATGTTCGACAGGAAGACAAGCCGGTGGCCGGCCACCTTCAGCCGGCGCAGCCAGGCCTCGGTGTCGGGCAGCGGCTGCAGCTCGTCGGGGATCGCGTCGATGACGCGGCGCACCTCGCCAAGCCGGATCCCGGTTCGGGCCGCGACGCGGTCGGCGAGCGGCGCAGGCTCGATGCGACCGCGGTCGAAGTCGGCCCAGTCGCCGCCGAAGCCCTCGAAGAAACGCGTGATCAGCTCGCGCGTCGCGGCCGGATCGGTCGCATGGTTCGGCAGCAGGCGCGGCAGAAATTCGTCGGGTCGCCAGCGGAAGACGACCCCGCCGAGGTCGAAGACGAGAGTCGCCGGCACGTCGCCGTCGCGGCGCGCGGGCAGCGCCGAGGCTTCGGGTCGCACTAGCGACGCAACCGGCGCAGCAGCCCGGCGGTCGAGCCGTCGAGGTCGGCCGACGCGACGTCCGCGTCCGGCTCGAGCAGCGGCAGCAGGCGCGCGCTCAGCGCCTTGCCGAGCTCGACACCCCACTGGTCGAAGCTGTTGATGTGCCAGACCGCGCCGCTCGTGAAGACGCGGTGCTCGTAGAGCGCGATCAGCGCCCCGAGCGAGCGCGGGCTCAGCTCGTCGAGCAGCAAGGTCGTGCTCGGCCGGTTGCCGGGGAAGGTGCGGTGGTTCGCGAGCACCCCCGGATCGATCGTGCGCGACGCGGTCGGCACGTTCTCGGCGCGCGCCGCGTCGGCGCTCTTGCCGACCATCAGCGCCTGGGCCTGCGCCAGCCCGTTCGCGAGCAGCATGCGGTGCTGGCGGTCGAGCTGCTGCTGCAGCGCCGGGTCGGGCACGAGCGCGCCGTACGACGAGCGCCGGACCAGGATGAACTCGACCGGGATCGCGTCGGTGCCCTGGTGCAGCATCTGGAAGTAGGCGTGCTGCGCGTTGGTACCGGGCTCGCCCCAGACCACCGGGCTGGTCGCGTACGGCAGCAGCTCGCCGGCTGCATCGACGCGCTTGCCGTTGCTCTCCATCTCGAGCTGCTGCAGGTAGGCCGGCAGGCGCTTGAGCCCCTGGTGGTACGGCGCGACGCTGCGGCTCGTGTAGCCATGGAAGTTGCGGTACCAGACGTCGAGCAGGCCCAGCACCGCGGGCAGGTTCTTCGCCAGCGGCGCGGTCGCGAAGTGCCGGTCCATCGCATGCGCGCCAGCGAGCAGCGCGCGAAAGTGATCGGCGCCGATCGCGATCGCGAGCGGCAGGCCGATCGCCGACCACAGCGAGTAGCGCCCGCCGACCCAGTCCCAGAAGCCGAATGTCGTCGTGATGCCGAACTTCGCGGCGGCCTCGACGTTGGTCGTCGCCGCGACGAAATGCTTCGCGACATCGGTGCCGCCGCTCGCCGTGAACCAAGCCCGCGCGGCCGTCGCATTGGCGATCGTCTCCTGCGTCGTGAAGGTCTTGCTGGCGACGATGAAAAGCGTCTCGGCCGGCCGCAATCGACGCAGCACCGGCGCGATGTCGTGGCCGTCGACGTTCGAGACGAAGTGGAACGTCAGGCCGGGATGCGCATAGGCGTCGAGCGCCGGCACCGCCATCTGGGGCCCGAGGTCACTGCCGCCGATGCCGATGTTGACGACGTGGCGGATCCCGCTCGCGGCGCTGTCGCGCACGGTCTCGGCATAGGCCAGCATCGCGTCGAGCGTGCGATGGACCTCGTCGCCGAACGGCGCGGCGCCGCGCGGCGCGCGCAGCGCGCTGTGCAGCACCGCACGGTCCTCGGTCGCGTTGATCGGCGCACCGGCGAACATCGCGGCGCGGCGCTCCTCGACGCCGCATTCGCGCGCAAGGTCGACGAGGAAATGCAGGGTCGCGGTGTCGAGCCGGTTCTTCGACAGGTCGGCGTAGACCTCGGGTGCCTCGATGCCGAACGACTCGAAGCGTGCCGGATCGCGCGCGAACGCATCACGCAGGTCGAAGTCGCGGCCGTGCGCCTCGTAGTGGCCGCGCAGCGCGGCCCAGGCTTCGGTGCGGTCGCAGCGCAGCGGCGCCGCGCGCGGAGGAGTGGGCGGGTTCATCGGCCGATTGTCGGCAAAAACGCCGGCCCGCCGCGTCAGCGCGGCAACACCGCGACGCCGTGGCCGGAGAGCCGCAGGCTGGCGTCGTCGCCGACCTTCAGCCGGTCGGGACTGGCGGCCCCTGAGACGAAGATCGGACCGAGCGCAGTGTCGAAGGTGTACTCGCAGAGGTGGCCGAGGTAGGCGCTCTTTGCAGCGGTCGCCGGCAGCTCGCCGAGGCCGAGCGGCAGCACCTGCCAGGCCGACGGCCGCACCGCGACGCGCAGCGGGCCGGGCGCCACCGCCTCGGCAAGGCGGACCGTGATCGGCCCGAGGCGGACCCGGCCGTCGTCGAGGCCGGTGCCGTCGAACAGGGTCGCCTCGCCCATGAAGGCGGCGACGAATTCGCTGCAGGGCCGCTCGTAGAGCTCTGCCGGCGTGCCGGCCTGCGCGATCCGGCCGTGGTCCATCACGATGATCTGGTCGCTGACCGCCATCGCCTCGGTCTGGTCGTGCGTCACGTAGGCCACGGTCAGCGCAAGACGCCGCTGCAGCATGCGGATCTCCTCGCGCATCGAACGGCGCAGCCGCGCATCGAGGTTCGACAGCGGCTCGTCGAACAGCAGCACGGCCGGCTCGAGAACGAGCGCGCGAGCCAGCGCGACGCGCTGCTGCTGGCCGCCCGACAGCTCGCTCGGCAGTCGCTTGTCGAGCCCGGGCAGGCCGACCAGGTCGAGCGCGCGGTGCGCGCGGTGCTGGGCCTCGGGCTTCGGGACACGCGAGACGGCGAGCCCGTAGGCGACGTTGGCGAGCACGTCGAGATGCGGGAAGAGCGCGTAGCTCTGGAACACCATGCTGACGTCGCGCTCGGTCGCGGGCGCGTCGGTGACGTCGACGCCGGCGATCAGCACCTGGCCGGAACTCGGCGCCTCGAGGCCGGCGATCATGCGCAAGGTCGTCGTCTTGCCGGAGCCGCTCGGCCCGAGGATCGCAGTCAGTGTGCCGCGCTCGACCCGAAAGCTGATGGCGTCGACCGCGGGCGCGGCAGTGGCGTCGCGCCCGTATCGCTTCGAGACCTCGCGGAATTCGATGCCGGCCGGCTCATCGGCCTTCCTGTCGGCCGCAGCGTGCGCACCGATGGCCTCGCTCGGCACCGCGACCGGCTTCATGGCGTCGCCACCGCGAGCGCGCGCCGGCCGAGCGTGCGCTCGCCGACGGTCCACTGGATCAGCGCGACCGCGAGCGCCATCAGGCCGATCAGCACCGTGCAGTAGGCCAGCGCAACGCCGTAGTCGCCATTGCCGACGCGGCCGATGATGTAGGTCGTCGCCAGCTCGTTCTCGGCGGTGACCAGGAAGATCACCGCCGACACCGTCGTCATCGAGCGCACGAAGCTGTAGACCAGCGCGGCGACCAGCGCCGGCTTCAGCAGCGGCAGGACGACGCGGCGCAGCGTCGTCGCGGTCGAGGCGCGCAGCATCGTCGAGGCCTCGTCGAGCGAGCGGTCGATCTGCCGGAATGCGGCGCTGCCGGCGCGCACGCCGACCGGCAGGTTGCGGAACACGAAGCACAGCACGATGATCAGGCCGGTGCCGGTCAGCTCGAACGGCGGCACGTTGAACGCGAGGATGTAGCTCACGCCGAGGACCGTACCGGGAATCGCGAACGCGAGCAAGGCGCCGAACTCGAACGCGTGCTGGCCGCGGAA
>JBDSAB010000019.1:0-24890 GCA_039922395.1 Caldimonas sp. | reverse complement strand
CGCGCGACGGCACCAGCAGCTATCACATCAACGGGCAACCGGTGCGGCGCCGCGACGTCCAGGACGTGTTCCTCGGCACCGGCCTCGGGCCGCGCGCCTACGCGATCATCGGCCAGGGCACGATCTCACGGATCATCGAGAGCAAGCCCGAGGAGCTGCGCCTGTTCCTCGAAGAAGCGGCCGGTGTCTCGAAGTACAAGGAGCGCCGGCGCGAGACCGAGACGCGCCTGAAGGACACGCGCGAGAACCTGACCCGCGTCGAGGACATCCTGCGCGAGCTGAATGCGAATCTCGACAAGCTCGAGTCGCAGGCCGAGGTCGCCGGCCAGTACCGCGCGTTGCAGCAGCAAGCCGAGCTGAAGCTGAACCAGCTGCGCTTCCTGAAGCATCGCGATGCCGCGCGCGAGGAAGAGCGCGCGAAGGCCGCGGTGCTCGATGCGGTGAACCGGCTCGAGGCGCGCGTTGCCGAGTTGCGCGCTGCCGAGGCCGAGCTCGAGGGGCTGCGCCAGTCGCACTACGCGGCCGGCGACGAGCTGCATGGCGCCCAGGGCGCGTTGGCGGAGGCCGCGCTCGAGGTGAGCCGCCTCGAGGAGCGCATCCGCTATGTCGCCGACGGTCGCCAGCGCGTCCAGCAGCGCCTCGCCGAGCTGACTGCGCAGACTGCGCAATGGACCGATCGCCAGGGCCAGGCCCGCACCGAGCTCGCCTCGATCGAAGGCCAGACCGCGGTCGCCGACACGCATGCCGCCGACGTGGTGCGGCAGGTCGAGACCGCCGCTGCCGCGCTGCCCGATCTGGAAGCTGCGTTGCGCGCCGCGCAGGCCGAGGTCGCCACGCAGCGCGGCGCGGTCGGCAGCGTCCAGCAGGAAATCCAGGTGCTGGCCGCCGAAGGCCGCAGCACACAGGAGCAACGTCGCCAGCTCGAGACGCGGCGCGAACGACTCGACGCCGAGTCGAAGCAGCTCGCCGAGCCCGATCTCGCGCACCTCGGCGACCTGCGCCAGCGCTTCGAGGCCGCAGGCCAGGCCAAGGCCGCAGCCGACGCCAGCATCGCGACGCTCGGCGATGAAGTCGCCGCGCTCGACGAAGCGCGACGGGCCAGCCAGGCACGGGTCAATGCCGAAACCGGCCGGCAGGCCGAGCTCGGCGCGCGCCTCGCGGCGCAGCGCGCGCTGCAGGAGAAGGTTCAGGTCGAAGGCAAGCTGAAGCCGTGGCTGGCGAAGCATGGCCTCGATTCGCTGCAGGGGCTGTGGACACGCCTCCACATCGAGCATGGCTGGGAAGCGGCGCTCGAAGCCGCGCTGCGCGAGCGCATCGGCGCGCTGCAGGTGGGCCGACTCGAGACCGTGCAGGCCTTCGCGGCCGATGCGCCGCCCGTGCGGCTGGCGTTTTACACGCCGCCGTCCGGCGCGATCGCGAATACGCATCGCACGATGCCGCGACTCAGCGATTTGTTGCGGCTTGGCGATGCCAGCCTTGAAGCGTTGCTGAACGATTGGCTGGAGGGCGTCTACACCGCCACCGATCTCGATGCGGCGCTTGCTGCGCGCGCGAACCTCACGCACGGCGAAATCATCATGACGCGCGAGGGCCATGCCGTCAGCCAATACGCGGTCAGCTTCTATGCGGCCGACTCCGAACAGGCCGGCCTGCTGGCACGCGCTCAGGAGATCGAGAACCTCGACCGCCAGGTGCGCGCGCAGGCGGTGATCGCGGACGAATCGCGCGGTGCGCTGGTGCGCGCCGAGGCGGCCTACACCGATGCCTCACAGCGCATCGCGGTCGCGCGCCGCGAAGCGACCGATGCGCAGTCGCGTGCGCACCAGCTGCAGGTCGAGTTGCTGCGGTTGTCGCAGCAGGCCGAGCAGACCGGCGTGCGGCGCGAGCAGCTCGCGGTGGAATTTGCCGCGATCGACGAGCAGCTGGCCGAGCTCGGCCGCCGCAGTGCCGCCGAGGAGCAGCGCTTCGAGGAGCTCGACGTGCGGCTCGGCGCGGCACAGGAGCGCCACGCTGAGCTCGAGGAGGCGCAGGGCCGCGCCGAGCAGGCGCTCGGCACCGCACGCCAGCAACTGCGCGAGTTCGAGCGCGTGGCCGACGAGGCGCGCTTCGCACTGCGCACACTCGCGTCGCGCCGCGCCGAGCTCGAGCGCGCTGAAGCGACCGCGGCCGAGCAGATCGCCGCCAATGCGCGCACCGAGGCCGCGCTGCACGACGAGCTGGAGAGCCTGACCGACGACACCGCGCAGGCGGGCCTGCAGCAGATGCTGGCGGTCCGGCTCGATCGCGAAGCGACGCTCGGCGCGCGCCGCAGCACCTACGACGATCTCAGCGCGCGGCTGAAGCGCGCCGACGAGCAGCGCATGGTCCATGCGCAGAGCCTCGATCCGCTGCGCGAGCGCATCACCAAGCTGCAGCTCGAGGAGCAGGCCGCGCAGCTCGGCGGCCAGCAGTACCTTGACCAGCTGCGCGAGGCGGCGGCCGATCTCGACGCGATTGCCGCGAGCATCGCCGCCGGCCCCGTCAAGCTGGCCGGCCTGCAGGCCGAGATCGATCGGCTCAACACAGAGATCGCCGCGCTCGGCGCAGTCAACCTCGCAGCGCTCGACGAGCTCGGCCATGCGCGCGAGCGCAAGACCTTCCTCGACGCTCAGAACGCCGACCTTGCCGAGGCGATGGCGACGCTCGAGGACGCGATCCGCAAGATCGACCTCGAGACCCGGGAACTGCTCGCGACCACGTTCGATCAGGTCAACGAGCACTTCGGACGAATGTTCCCGACCCTGTTCGGCGGTGGTACCGCGAAGCTGGTGATGACCGGCGACGAGATCCTCGATGCAGGCGTGCAGGTGATGGCGCAACCGCCCGGCAAGAAGAACAGCACGATCCACCTGCTGTCCGGGGGCGAGAAGGCGCTGACTGCGATCGCGCTGGTGTTCGCGATCTTCCAGCTGAACCCGGCGCCGTTCTGCCTGCTCGACGAGGTCGATGCGCCGCTCGACGATGCCAACACCGAGCGCTATTCGAACCTGGTCAAGGAGATGGCGGCCGGCACGCAGTTCCTGTTCATCAGCCACAACAAGATCGCGATGGAGATGGCCGAGCAGCTGATCGGCGTGACGATGCAGGAGCAGGGCGTCTCGCGCATCGTCACGGTCGACATGCCGGCCGCGATCAGCCTCGCGGAGGCGGCATGACGCTCGCCGGCGGGGGCGACCGGTGAACGACCTCGCGATCGCGCTGGCGTCGCTCGGCGGCGTCGTGCTGGCCGGGGTGATCGCGCACGGCGCGTGGTCGGCGCGCAATGCGGGTCCGAAGCGGGCGACCCAGCCGGCCATTCCCGAGGAGCCGCGCGAGCCGGTGCTCGCCGAACCGACCTTCGTCGACGAGTCGGCGCTGCCGAGCGGCCCGGACCTGCCGGCGCTGCGGCCGGCCCGCAAGCCGGTGGCGCGCCTCGACGCGCTGATCGATGCGCTCGCGACCTTGTCGCTCGAGGCGCCGATCATCGGCGAGATGGTGCAACCACATCTGCCGGCGACGCGCCGGGTCGGCAGCAAGGTCTTCATGATCGAAGGCCTCGACGTCGAGAGCGGCGAATGGGAGACGCCGGTGCCCGGCGGGCGCTACAGCGAGTTCCAGGCCGGCGTGCAGCTCGCCAACCGGACCGGCGCGCTCAACGAGATCGAGTATTCGGAGTTCGCGCAGCGGGTCCAGACCTTCGCCGAAGGCGCCTCGGCGCTCGCCGACATGCCCGACATGCTCGAGGCGATGGCGCGCGCGCGCGAGCTCGACGCGTTCGCGAGCCAGCACGATGCGCAGCTCGCGGTCAACCTGCGTGCGCGCGCCGCGGCGTGGAGCGTTGGCTACATCCAGGAACACGCCCGCCGGCACGGCTTCGTCGCCGGCATGGTGCCGGGTCGGCTGGTCTATCCGGCGGCCGACGAGGGTGCGCCGCCGGTGCTGACCCTGACCTTCGACTCGCAGGCCGCGCTCTCCGACGAGCCTGATGTGGCCGCGGTCCGCGCCGTGACCTTGAGCTTCGACGTGCCGCAGACCGACCGCACGGCCGAGCCGTTCGCAGCCTGGCAGGCGTCGGCGCAGGCGCTCGCGATCGGCATGGACGCCGACATCGTCGACGACAACGGGCGGCCGCTCGATGCCGATGGCTTCGCGGCGATCGGCGGGCAGCTCGGCCAGCTCTACGACGCGCTCGCGGCACGCGACCTCGCGGCGGGGTCGGCGGCGGCGCGGCGCCTCTTCAGCTGAACGGCGTGCGGCGCGGCGCGGCGGGGCGGATCCGGTGAAGCCGTCGGCCGCTGCACGCTTTGCCAGTCCGGCCGACCGCGCCGCGGCGTTGCGGGCGGAGCTGCAGCGGCACGCCGAGGCGTACTACGTCCACGACGAGCCGCAGATTCCGGACGCCGAATACGACAAGCTGTTCCAGGAGCTGCAGTCGATCGAGGCCGAGCATCCCGAGCTGCTGACGCCGGATTCACCGACCCAGCGCGTGATCGGCGCGGTGCTCGAGGATCTTGCATCGGTGCGGCATCGCGTGCCGATGCTGTCGATCCACACCGAGACCGACACCACGCCGGCCGGCGCCGAGAAGTTCGATGCGCGGGTGCGGAAAGCACTCGGGTTGGCCGACGATGCGCCGGCGCTGTCGTATCACGCCGAACTTAAGTTCGACGGCCTGGCCATCAACCTGCGGTACGAACGCGGCGCGCTCGTCCAGGCGGCTACGAGAGGCGACGGCGAAACCGGAGAGGACGTGACCCACACCGTGCGGATGATCGCCGGCGTGCCGAAGCGGCTGCGTGGCGGCGCAGCCGTCGCCGCAGCGGCGATCGAAGTGCGCGGCGAGGTCTTCATGCGGCGCGATGATTTCGAGGCCCTGAACGAGCGCCAGCGTCAACTGATCGCGAGTGGCGCGAAAGGCGAGAAGACCTTCGTGAACCCGCGCAATGCCGCCGCCGGCGTGGTGCGCCAGCTCGACGCCGGGAAGGCCGCAAAGCGCCCGTTGAGCTTCTTTGCCTATGGGCTGGGCGAGGTGGTCGGCTGGGAAGCACCCGGCACGCAGCACGGCTTGCTCGGCGCGCTGAAGGCGATGGGGCTGCCGGTCAGCGACGAGAGCCGGGTGGAGCACGGCGCCGCGGGCCTGATCCGCTATCACCAGGCGATCGCCGCGCGGCGCGACCAGCTTCCATTCGACATCGACGGCGTGGTCTACAAGCTCGACGACCGCGCGCTGCAGACGACACTGGGCTTCAAGTCGCGCGAGCCGCGCTGGGCCGTCGCGCATAAGTACCCGGCACAGGAGCAGCTGACGACGGTGCGCGACATCGACGTGCAGGTCGGCCGCACCGGCAAGCTGACCCCGGTCGCGAAGCTCGAGCCGGTGTTCGTCGGCGGCACGACGGTCAGCAACGCGACGCTGCACAACGACGAAGAGGTCCGGCGCAAGGACGTCCGGATCGGCGACACCGTGATCGTGCGGCGCGCCGGCGATGTCATCCCCGAGGTGGTTGGCGTCGTCCTCGAGCGCCGTCCGGCCGACGCGGCGGAACCGTTCGATCTGTATGCGCGCCTCGGCGGCAAGTGCCCGATCTGCGGCAGCGCGATTGCGCGCGAAGAGGGCGAGGTCGACTGGCGCTGCTCGGGCGGTCTGTTCTGCCCGGCCCAGCGCAAGCAGGCGATCCTCCATTTCGCGCAGCGCCGCGCGCTTGACATCGAGGGCCTCGGCGAGCGCCTGGTCGACCAGCTGGTCGACTCGGGCACGGTCCGCACCTTGCCCGACTTCTACAAGCTCGACCTCGCGCAGCTGGTCGCGCTCGAGCGCTACGGCGAGAAGAGCGCGAGCAATCTGCTCGAACGGCTCGAAGCCAGCAAGCAGACCACGCTCGCGCGCTTCCTGTATGGCCTCGGCATCCGCCATGTCGGCGAGACGACCGCCAAGGACCTGGCGAAGCACTTCGGCGCGCTCGATCGGCTGATGGACGCGCCGCTCGAGGCACTGCTCGACGTCGCCGACGTCGGCCCGATCGTCGCGCAGAGCGTGCGCACGTTCTTCGATCAGCCGCACAACTGCGAGGTCGTCGAGCAATTGCGCGGTGTCGGCGTCGCCTGGCCCGAGGGCCCCGGCACCGCCGTCGCGAAGCCGCCCGCGGGGCCACTGGCCGGCAAGACCTTCGTGTTGACCGGCGCGCTGCCGGTTCTGACGCGCGACGACGCGAAGGACATGATCGAGTCGGCGGGCGCCAAGGTCAGCGGCTCGGTGTCGAAAAGGACCGACTATGTCGTGGCAGGCGAAGAGGCCGGTAGCAAGCTGCTGAAGGCGCAGGAGCTCGGCATCCGCGTGCTCGATGAGGCCGGTTTGCTCGAGCTGCTTGCCGTAGCCGAAAAAGGACACTGAATCGATGGCGATGTCATCAGCCGAGGACGACGCAGGCCACGCGCAGGTGGACTGGTTACGTGCTCTGCGCGAGCGCGCGAACCAGCCGCCGCTGCGGCCGCGCGAGCCGCTTGCGATCGGCCCGGGCGGCGTCGCGCTGGTCGGCTCGATCGAGCCGCAGCTGGCCCGCACGATGGCGGCCGCCGGCTTGCCGATGCATCCGCTTGGCGCCGGCTGGCGCGTCGCCGAACCGGCCGACGAGTCGCTCGCGCAAATCGCGCTCTGGCTCGATGCGAAACAGCTCGGCAGCCGCTGGCGCAACGAGCTGCTCGCGGTCACCGACCTGCGCGGCGACCGGCTCGGCGCGATCGAGCGCGCGGCGGTGCGTCCGCTAGGCATCACGACGCATGCGGTCCATCTGATCGGCTGGACGCCCGGCGGTGCGGTCTGGGTCCAGCAGCGCGCGCATGACAAGTCGACCGACCCGGGCCTCTGGGACACGACGATGGGCGGCCTCGTGACGGCCGGCGAATCGATCGCGGCGACGTTGGTCCGCGAAACCGAAGAGGAGGCCGGCCTGGCGGTCGAAGTGCTCGAGGAGGTCGCGGCCGCCGGCCGCATCACGATTCGCCGGCCCGTCAGCGACGGCTACATGATCGAGCACATCGAGATCTTCGAGGCGGTCGTTCCGCGTGGCCTGGAGCCGGTCAATCGCGACGGCGAAGTCGATCGCTTCGAAGCACTGATGCCGGCCGAGCTGATCGCGCGGCTGCAGGCCGATGCCTTCACGCTGGAGGCCGCGCTGATCCTGATCGAGGCCCTGCAGCGTCGCGGCCACCTCGAGCGGACGCTCGATCCCGATCCGATCCGGCCTTAGCGCGTGCCTTCCGTCGCGCCGACAGGCCTTAGCCCGCGAGCACGCACTGTGCTCTCGCTCAGCCGACGCGACCTTCGCCTGGCCTCCGGCCTGGTGCTGTTCGTCTACGTCACGCTGCACCTGGTGTGCCACGCGCTCGGGCTGGTCTCGCTCGAGATGGCGGAGACCGCGCTGCGCGCCACGGTCGTGATCTGGCACAGCCCGCCCGGCACGCTGCTGCTTTACGGCGCGGCGTTCGTGCACGTCGGCCTCGCGCTGTTCGCGGTCTACGAGCGCCGCACCTTGCGCATGCCGCCGCTGCAGGCGCTGCGCATCGCGCTCGGCCTGCTGATGCCGCTGGCGCTGATCGGCCACTACGTCGGCACCCGCTATGCGCACGACCGCTTCGGGCTGCCGGCGGAGTACGCGCGTGTCGCCGCGAACATCTGGGCTGCGGGCGGGCAGGGCCTTGCTCTCGGCTTGTTGGCCCCCGGCTGGCTGCACGGCTGCCTCGGCCTGCGCTTTGCGTTCGGCAGCCGGCGCGGCTGGCAGCGGGCGAGCCTTCCGCTTTTCGGCGCCGCGCTGCTGCTGCCGGTGCTCGCCGCTCTCGGCTTCGTGACGATGGGTCGAGAGCTGACCGCAGCCGATCGCGCAACGGCGACGATCGCCCGGCCGACGGAAGCGCAGGGCCGGGTCCTCGGCGACATGCGCGAGAACGCGCTCGATGCGTACTTCGCCGCGATCGCGCTCGTCGCCGGCTTGCGCCTCGTCCGCCGCCTCGACGAGCGGCGCCGGAAGGCGGTGATTCGCATCGCCTACCCGGAACGAAGGGTCGTCGTTCCGCGTGGCTGGACCGTGCTCGAGGCCAGTCGCAGCCACGGCATCCCGCACCAGTCGACCTGCGGCGGGCGGGCACGCTGCACGACCTGCCGGGTGCGTGTGCTCGATGGCGCGGCGCACTGCCCGCCACCGCAGCAGGACGAGGCGCGCACGCTGGCACGCATCGACGCGCCGCCGTCGGAGCGCCTGGCCTGCCAGCTGCGGCCGACCGGCGATATCACAGTCGAGCCGGTGCTGGCGGTGGCAACCTCGCGCTGGCGCAGCACGCCGCTCCATCGACCGACCACCGAGCGCGAAGTCGCGCTGCTGTTCTTCGCGGTTCGCCTCGACGCCATCGCGACTGCCGCTCGCGTGTCGGCGCACGACACGATTTACGCGCTCGATCGCTTCGATGCGCTCGTCGGCGAGGCGATCGAGGCCTCGCACGGCGTCACTTGCCAGCGCAGCGGCGATCGCGCGCTGGCGCTCTATGGACTCGGCGGCGACCTCGCCGAGGCGGCGCGACGAGCCCATGCGACGGCCGCCCGCGTCGCCGAGCGCGCCACGTCGCTGGCGGCGCGCCTCGAGCACGACCTGCGGGTCGACGCGGCCTTCGCGGTCGGCGTCCATGTCGGCAGCGTCGTCGTCGGAACCCTCGGTCCGCGCAGTGCGCGCCGGTTATCAGCCATCGGTCCAGCCGTCGAAGCGGCCGAGCGGTTGCAGCAGGAGGCCGTCACGCATCACGCACGCTGGGTCGTCAGCAGACCTGCAGCGCGCGCAGCGTCCCTCGATGAAGGATCGTTCGAGTGGCGCGCCGTTGCGTCCGGCCACAAGGACGACGACGCGCTGCTGGCCTGGGCTTCCATGCCCCCGGACGGATCGGCTCGCGCTCAAAGGGGTGTCGAGCCCCGCCCGGCTGCAGGCGAATCCGTCGCCTGATCCGCGAAGCCGCTGCGGGGCCTTCCCCTTGTAGCGCCCATCGCCTTCCCTTACCCTAGGACGAGGAGCCCGGCGCTCTTGGCGCGGCTCGTCGAACAAGGAGACGAACTTGGCCTTGAACGCGCCCGACACGACGTCCGCCATCCGCACGCTGGCCCTGGTCGGCCAGCCGGCATCGGGCAAGACCAGCCTGGCCGAGGCGCTGCTCTGGAAGGCCGGCGCGATCGGCGCGCCGGGCAACCTCGAACGCGGCACCACGGTCGCCGATTTCGATCCGATGGAGCGGCGCGTCCAGCACTCGCTCAACTCGGCGTTGATGCACCTGCTGCACGACGACGTGCGCATCCACCTGATCGACACGCCGGGCTATCCCGATTTCCTCGGCCAGTCGATGACCGCGCTCGAAGCGGTCGAGACCGCGGCGATCGTCGTCAACGCCGCGACCGGGATCGAGGTGATGAGCGTGCGGATGATGGACTGGGCGCGCGAGCGCGGCCTCGACCGCATCGTGATCATCAACAAGATCGACTCCCAAGGCGTCGACCTGCAGGCACTGCTCGGCGAGATCCAGGCGGCGTTCGGACGCGAATGCCTGCCGCTGAACCTGCCGGTCGGCGGCGGCACGAAGGTCGTCGACTGCTTCTTCAACTCGACCGCGCCGGCCGGACTCGAACCGGACTTCGGCAGCGTCGAGGCAGTGCATCGCGCGCTGGTCGAGCAGGTCGTCGAGGTCGACCCGGAGTTCGTCGAACGCTACCTGAACGACGGCGACGTCGATCCGCGCGAGTTGCATGCGCCGCTCGAGCAGGCGCTGCGCGAAGGCCACCTGATCCCGGTCTGCTTCGTCAGCGCGCGCAACGGCGCTGGCGTCGCCGAGCTGCTCGATGTCATCGTGCGCCTGCTGCCGAACCCGACCGAGGGCAATCCGCCGGCGTTCCTGAGGGGCGAGGGCGAGAGCGCGCAGCCGCTCCGCGCCGAGCCCGACCCATCGCGCCACGTGCTGGCCCACGTCTTCAAGATCACGCAGGATCCGTACGTCGGCAAGATGGGGATCTTCCGGATCCACCAGGGCACGGTCACCCGCAACAGCCAGCTCTACATCGGCGACGGCCGCAAGCCGTTCAAGGTCGGCCACCTGCTGATGCTGCAGGGCAAGGAACACGTCGAGGTCGCGAGCGGCGGGCCGGGCGACATCTGCGCGGTCGCGAAGATCGACGAGATGCACTTCGACGCGGTGCTGCACGACGCTGCCGAGGACGACCACATCCACCTGAAGCCGCTCGACTTTCCGGTGCCGGTGCATGGCATCGCGATCGAGCCGAAGCGGCGCGGCGACGAGCAGCGGCTGTGGGACATCCTGCAAAAGCTGGTCGACGAGGATCCGTGCCTGCGCGTCGAGCACGTCGCCGCGACCAACGAGACGGTGGTCTACGGTCTCGGCGAACTGCACCTGCGCACCTTGCTCGACCGGCTCAACGAAGTGCATCGCTGCGAGGTGGCGACGCGGCCGCCGCGCATCGCCTACCGCGAGACGATCACGGCGCCGGCCGAAGGCCATCACCGCCACAAGAAGCAGACCGGCGGCGCCGGCCAGTTCGGCGAGGTCTTTCTGCGCGTCGAACCGCTGCCGCGCGGCACGGCGAACGGCGGCTTCGAGTTCCTCGACCAGGTCAAGGGCGGCACGATTCCGGGTGTCTACATCCCGGCGGTCGAGAAGGGCGTGCGCCAGGCGATGGCGTCCGGCGTGATTGCCGGCCACGCGCTGACCGACGTGCGCGTGACGGTGTACGACGGCAAGCACCACAGCGTCGACAGCAAGGAGATCGCATTCATCACTGCGGGCCGCAAGGCCTTCATCGACGCGGTCCAGAAGGCGCGGCCGATCGTGCTCGAGCCGATCGTCAACGTCGAGATCACCGCGCCCGAAGCGAACATCGGCGACATCACCGGCGACCTGTCGGCGCGGCGCGGCCAGGTCAGCGGGACCCGGGCCGCGACACCCGGAACGCTGTACGTGCTCGGCCAGGCGCCGCTCGCCGAGCTGTCGAGCTACCAGCTGCGCCTGAACGCGATGACCGGCGGGCAGGGCCGCTACACGATCGCGCTGAGCCACTACGAAGCGGTGCCGCCGTCGGTTCAGCAGCAACTCGTCTCGCAGCATCGGAGTCCCGAAGCCGATTGAGCCGGACGCTCATGCGGGCGATCGGTGATGCGGTTGCACCGCCAACGAGCGGTGCCCAACAGAGCCTGCGCTTCTAGTCGGTGCGCCGCCACACGCTGGCGAGCCATGGCTGCTGCTCGAGCGGCAGGCCTTCCGGACGGAAATAGTGCTCGAGCTCGACGAAGCCGGCCGCCTCGAGGTGGCGGCGCCACGCCGCCAGATCGTGGAAGGAACCGTAGCGCTCGCCCTTCCAGCCTTCCTCGTTCATTCCGCGCGGGTTGGAGCTGAACAGCACGCCGCGCCGTTTCAGCGTCTCCCGCAGGTCGCGCAGCACGCGCGGCAGCTCCTGCGCCGGCACGTGGAACAGCGCAGCGTTGGCGAACACGCCGTCGAAGCGCTCCGGCGGCAGGTCGAGCGTCAGAAAGTGCTGATGCCAGACTTCGCAGCCGGTCGCCGCGCGCGCCATCGCGACGAACTGCTCGGCCCCGTCGACGCCGACCGCCCGATGGCCGAGCGCCTTGAACCGTGCCAGGTCGCGTCCTGGTCCGCAGCCGAAGTCGAGGATGTCGAACGGCGCGCTGCCCTCGATGTGTCGCAGCAGCGCATCGATGTTCTGCGAGACGTCATGGTCGCGAGTGCCGGCCAGAAACGCATCGGCGCGCAAGTTGTAGTGCGCGAGCGTGGTGCGTTCGATCGTGTCGAGATCGTCCCGGTTGAGTTCCATCGTCCGCACTCTAAGGCCGCGGGGTGCACCCGCTTCCGATCGAGCGAAGGCATGTTGTCCGACACGCGCCGGAACGCATGGTCACTAGAGTGGGCGCATGGCCCTGATCAATCTTTCGGATTGGATCGACCGCTACGGCGATGAAGCCGAGGATGCGGACGACGGCGATCTGGCGCGTCTGACGTTTCGGGCCGAGCCCGAAGCGGCCGCGCCTCGGTTCGACTACCGCATCAATGCGGTGTTGCCGATCGGCTCCGAGATCGCCGACACGCGAACCCGTCGGCTGTAGGGTTCGATGCTGTCGATGTACCGACCGGGCGCGCGGCGTCCGGCGCGGAACGGCGCATTCCTGTTCCACAATCCCACCAGGCCGTCGCGTCCGCTGGCCGCCCGGTAGACGAGGGCGAGGCCGGTGGCAACCGACAACAGGCGCCCGAGCGGCGACGCCGATGGGCGGGTCAAAAACCAGATCGCAGCACCGAATGCCAACCAATGCTCTGCCGGAAAGCTGGGTCGCGCTTCGTCGAAGCGCTTCAAGCGGTTGAGCAACGAGTCATCCATGGAATGGTCCTTGTCTTCTCGGAGTGAAGGGACGTGATGCCGCATCGGCACCACCGCGCCCGCGATCCTGGCATCGTCCACTTTGGCAAGCGGAGTGCCGGGATTTGGAGCTTGTGGTTGACGGCATTGCTGGTGGGGTGCGCGAGCCGCGAGCCGCTTCCGGATGTGAGCGAGCTGAGACCGTCCGAAGCGCGCGCGTTGATCGCCCGCGCGCTGCCGCCGAACACGACCGACCGCAGCGGCTGGGCGGTCGACATCTACGCAGCGTTCGCATCGCTGCGAATCGCGCCGACGGCGGAGAACTTCTGCGCCGCGATCGCGGTGGCCGAGCAGGAGTCCGGCCTTCGCGTCGATCCCTCGGTGCCCGGCCTCTCCGCGTTGGCCTGGAAGGAGATCGAGCGCCAGGCCGATCGCGCCGGCGTGCCGATGCTGCTGGTTCGCGGCGCGCTCCAGCTGTCGTCGCCGACCGGCAAGACCTATGGCGAGCGGATCGATGCGGCTAAGACCGAACAGGACCTGAGCCGGACGTTCGAGGACTTCATCGACATGGTGCCGATGGGCAAGCGGCTGTTCGCCGGCTACAACCCGGTCCACACCGCCGGCCCGATGCAGGTCAGCATCGCGTACGCCGAGAAGCATGCGGCCGCGAAACCGTATCCGTATCCGATGGACGGCTCGTCGATCCGGCGCGAGATCTTCACGCGGCGCGGCGGCATGTACTTCGGCATCGCGCACCTGCTCGACTATCCGGCCCACTACGACAAGCCGATCTATCGGTTCGCCGACTTCAATGCCGGCCACTATGCGAGCCGCAACGCCGGCTTCCAGAACGCGGTCAGCGTTGCATCCGGCATTCCCCTCGCGCTCGACGGCGACCTCGTGCGCATCAAGGACGCGGGATCGAAAGGCGCTGGCGAGACCGAGCTCGCGACACGCATCGTTGCTGCGCGGGTCGGCATCGGCGACAGCGCGGTTCGGCGCGCGCTCGAGCAGGGCCTGTCCGAAGACTTCGAGCGCACCGAGCTGTACCGGCAGGTGTTCGCAGTCGCCGAGGGTCTCGAGCGGCGAGCGCTGCCGCGCGCCGTGCTGCCGCGCATCGCGTTGCAGAGCCCGAAGATCACGCGCAAGCTGACGACCGAGTGGTTCGCGAACCGCGTCGACGAGCGTCACAAGCGGTGCCTCGCGCGGGCCAGCGCGGCCGCTGACGCCTGACCGATCAGGGCGCGCCGGCCGCTGCGTGCTTGGGCGGCCAGCGGTCCCAGGCCTCGGCCGGAACTCGCTCGCCCCACAGGTCGACCTCGATCGGCGTGCCGGCATGCGGACGCGCCGCCGCATCGCTGCGCAGATAGGCGAGGCCGACGCAGCTTCCAGCGCGCGGGCTCCAGCCGACCGAGCTGAGTTCGCCGACCGGGCGGTCGCCGATGAAGAGGGTCTCGCCGCCCCAGGCGTAGGCCGCCGGATCGGCCAGCACGACCGTCACCAGCTTCTTGCGCAATGGCTGGTCGAGCCCGCGCAGCAGCGCCGACTGACCGATGAAATCGGCCTCCTTGTCGAGCTTCACCGCGTACAGCAAGCCGGCCTCGAACGGCGTCTCGTCAGGCCCGAGCTCGGCGCCCCAGGCGCGCCGCCCGGCCTCAATGCGGAGCGCGTCGAGCGCGTAGTAGCCGGCATCCTTCAATCCGTTCGCCGGGTCGAGCTGGCGTCCGGCCTGCTGCAGCGCGAGGTAGACGTGGCGGGCCATCTCGACCGGCACGTAGAGCTCGAAGCCCGGCCCGCCGACATAGCTCATGCGCGCCGCCCGCACGCGGGCGTGGCCGAGGTCGATCTCGCGGGTGTGCGAGAAGCGCAGGCCTTCGGCACTCAGGTCGTCGGGGCTGACCCGCTCGAGCAGCGCGTGCGCCTGCGGCCCCATCAACGACAGCACCGAGAACATCGCGCTGACGTCGGTCAGCACCGCGTGCTCGCGCGCGGTGTCGATGTGGCGTGCGATCCAGTCCATGTCGCGTGTTGTCTGCGCCGAGCCGGTCACGATCAGGAAGCGGTCGACGGCCAGCCGGATCACCGTGAGATCGCTCTCGAAGCCGCCGCGCTCGTTGAGCATCGCGGTGTAGACCATCCGGTCGACCGGAACGTCGATCTCGTTCGCGCACAGGCGCTGCAGAACGCCGAGCGCATCGCGGCCCTGCAGCAGCAACTTGGAGAACGAGATCTGGTCGTAGAGCGCGACCGCGTCGCGCGTCGCGCGCTGCTCGGCGATCACCGCTGGCAGCCAGCCCGGCTTGCCGAGCGTTGGAACGACCGGCGCGGCACCGGGCGCGGAAAACCAGTTCGCGCGCTCCCAGCCGTTCTTGCTCCCGAACACGGCGCCGCGCGCGGCGAGCAGGTCGTAGAGCGGCGAGGTGCGGAGCGGGCGCGCGGTCTCTAGCTCCTGGCGCGGCCAACGCATCGCATAGTGCAGACCGAGCGTCTCGCCGGTGCGCTCGGCGAGCGCCTTGCGGTTTGCCATGAACGGGCCGAAGCGGCGGATGTCGACGTCCCACAGGTCCGTCGGGGCTTCACCGCCGACGATCCATTCGGCGATCAGCTTGCCGGCGCCGCCCGAGTTCGCGATGCCGGCCGAGTTGAAACCGGCGGCGACGAAGCAACTGCGCAGCTCGGGCGCCTCGCCGAGGATGAAGTTGCCGTCGGGCGTGAAGCTCTCGGGGCCGTTCAGGAGCATCTTGATCTTCGCGGTCTCGAGACACGGCGTGCGGTGGATCGCGTTCGTCATCAGCGGCTCGAACTGGTCCCAGTCCTCGTCGAGCAGCTCGAAGCGGAAGGTCGACGGCACCGGGTCGACTTTCCACGGCTTGGCGATCGGCTCGAAGCCGCCCATCACGAGGCCGCCGACTTCCTCCTTGTAGTAGATGTAGCCGTCCGGATCGCGCATCACCGGCAGCATCGGGTGCACGCCGTCGATGCGGTCGGTGACGATGTAGAAGTGCTCGGCCGAATAGAGCGGCACGTTGACGCCGGCGAGGCGCCCGAGCTGGCGCGACCATTGGCCGGCGCAGATCACGAGCACTTCGCAGGCGATCTCGTGGGACTCGCCGGCGATCGTTACAGCGACACCGGCGACCCGACCGTCGCGCGTTCGCACCGCCGTCACTTCGGCTTCCTCGACAAAGCGCACACCGCGGTTGCGGGCGCCTTTCGCGAGCGACATCGTCAGGTCGGCCGGGTTGGCCTTGCCGTCGCCGGGAATCCAGATCGCGCCTTCGAGGTCGTCGGTGCGCAGGAGCGGAAAGCGCTCGCCGGCTTCATGCGGCGTGATCAGCTCGATCTCGACGCCGAAGCTGCGTGCGAGCGCGACCTGCTTGCGAAAGGTCTGCATCCGCTCGGGCGTGCGGGCGACGTTGACGCTGCCGCATTGCTTCCATCCGGTGGCCAGGCCGGTCTCGGCTTCGAGCTTCGAATAGAGCTCGATGCCGTACTTGCTCATCGCCGTCATGTTGCGGTTCGGCCGCATCTGGCCGACCAGGCCGGCGGCATGCCACGTCGTGCCGCAGGTCAGCCGGCCTTGCTCGAACACGAGCACGTCACGCTCACCGAACAGGCTCAGGTGGTAAGCGGTCGAGCAGCCGGCAATGCCGCCGCCGACGATCACGATGCGGGCCTGCGACGGAAGCGACATGGCGGGTTCCCCGTGAAGTGGAATGCGGCTCGATGCTTCTGATCGCGCCGGCGCCGTTCAGCCGAAGCGCAGCGCCATCACGCCGCCGACGATGACGCCGGTGCCGACCGCGCGCTGCACGCCGAAGCGCTCCTTCAGCAGCAGCGTGCCGAGCAGCGCCGCGAACAGCACCGAAGTCTCGCGCAGCGCGGCGACCGATGCGACCGGCGCACGCGTCATCGCCCACAGCGCGATCGTGTACGAGCCGATCGACGCGCCGCCGCCGAGCATCGCGGCCGGCCAGCGTCCGGCGGCATAGCGCACGATCTCGCGGCGCGCCGCGGCATTGCGGCGCAGCCAGACGCCGAGCGGGTACGAGATGCCGTCGAGCACGAACAGCACCATCACGTAGCGCAGCGCGCTGCCGGCCGAGCGCACGCCGACGCCGTCGACGAGCGTGTAGCACGCGATGATTGCGGCGTTCGCGAATGCGAACGCCAGCGCCTTGCGGTGATGCAGCGTCTCGCCGGGGTGGGCGAGACCGACCAGCGCGACACCGGCGGTGATGCCGAGGATGCCGAGCCAGGCGACCGCAGACGGCGCCTCGTCGAGGAACGCGGTGCTGGCCAGCGCGACCAGCAGCGGCGCGCACCCGCGCATGATCGGGTAGGTCAGGCCGAGGTCGCCGTGCCGGTAGGCGCCGACCAGTGCGATGTAGTAGCCGATGTGGATCAGCAGCGAGGTCGCGATGAACGGCCACGCGGCCGGCTCTGGCAGACCGACCCAGAACAGCAGCGGCAGCGCGAGCAGCGCGGCAAGGAAGTGGACCAGCGCGGTGTCGACCGCCTTGTCGTCACCCGACTTGATCAGCGCATTCCACGAGGCGTGCAGCAGGGCGCCGCACAGCACCGCGAGCACGACCGGCCAGGTCATGCGTTCGCGGCGTTCGTCAGCAGGCAGCGCGAGGCGCGGCGGAGGAAGTGGGCGAGCGGCGGGGTCGACATGCGTGGCTGCTTCGACAGGTCGTCCCACTGGCGCAACAGCACCGCGTCGCGGGCGCCCGGCTGGTCGAGGAAGACGGCCGCGTTGGCGGCGTCGAACGGACCGCCCTGCAGCGCGAGACTGCGCTTCGAGTCGTCGGACAGCCGCGCGTAGTAGCTCGCATTGGTCGCGCACAGGTAGCGCTTGGCGTCGACATGCAGCTTGATCGGCATCAGCACCACGTCGGGCAGCAGGCCGCGCAGGAACGGCAGCGCGAAGTACTGGTGGGTGTCGTCGATGCCGCGCAGGGTCGGCGTCTCGCCCTGTTCGTTGAGCAGGTGGCCGAGGTCGTGCAGCAGGCAGGCGGTGACGAGCGCGTCGTCGGCATCCGACTGCTCGGCCAGGTGCGCGGTCTGCAGCGCGTGCTCGAGCTGCGTGACCGGCTCGCCGCTGTATTGCGCCGAGCCGTGCCGGGCGAACAGCAGCTCGATGTCGGTGAGGTCAAGCACGTCCGGTCTCCAACGTGTCGCGGATCGCGCGGTTGCCGAGATCCTGGGGTGAGAGCTCCGCCGGGCCGAGCTCGGCGAGCTGCGAATGGCGGATGCGGGTTTTCGTCAGCGCGCCGGCCGACTCGAGGATCGGGTAGGCGATCGAGCAGATGTGCGAGTTGATGCGCTTCAGGTCGCTGATCAGGTCGAGGTGGAGCGAGCTCGTCTCGATGCTCTGCGCGGTGTTGCCGCGCAGCCGCGCGATGTGGTTGGCGGCGTACTCGTGCTCGAGGTCGCGGAAGTGCGCCTTCTCCTCGAGCAGCCGCTGGGCGTCGCGCACGTGGGCGTCGAGGAACACGCTCATCGCGAGGCGCAGGTTGCCGAGCAGCCGTTCGTGGAGGTGGCAGATCTCGGCGATGCCGGCGTCGGAGAAGCTGCGGCCCTTGCGGATCTTCTTGTCCTCGACGTCCTGCAGCACGCGCTCGATGATGTCGCCGATCTGCTCCATGTTGATCGTGAACGAGACGATGTCGGTCCAGCGCCTGGCCTGGCTCTCGGACAGCGCCTCACCCGAGATCTGCGTCAGGTAGAACTTGATCGCCGAGTAAAGCTCGTCGACGGTGTCGTCGAGCTGGCGCAGCTGGCCCGACAGCACGAGGTCGTTGTTGCGGATGACCGGCACGATGCCGCGCAGCATGGTTTCGACGACGTCGGCCTGGTGCAACGCCTCGCGCGCGGCGCAGCTGATCGCGAGCGACGGCGTGCTCAGGGCGAGCGGGTCGAGGTGGCGCGGCCGCGTCGTCCCGGCGTCCGGCTTGATCTCGGGCAGCAGGCGTTCGACCGTCCGCCCGACCAGGCCGATGAAGCCGATGAAGATCAGCGCGAGCGCGATGTTGAAGCCGAGGTGGAACATCACCACCTGTTCCGGCAGCGACGGAACCAGCTGCTGCAGCAGCACGTGGGCCTGCGGCAATATCGGGATCGCGAGCATCGCGCCGACGAACTTGAAGATCAGGTTGCCGAGTGGCAGGCGGCGGACCTCCGGGGTCGCTTTCGCGGTGGCGAGCACCGCCAGGATGCCGCTGCCGAGGTTCGCGCCGAGCACCAGGCCGAGCGCCGCGGTGACCGGCAGCAAGCCGGAGTTGGCCAAGGTCGCGGTCAGCAGCACGATCGCCAGGCTCGAATATGACAGCACCGTCAGCACCGCGCCGACGAAGACATCCAGCAGCACGTCGTTCGGCAGCGCGACCAGCAGGCCGCGCACCGCGGGTGACTCGGTCAGCGGCCGGGTCGCCGCGACGATCAGCTGCAGCGCGAGCGTGATCAGGCCGAGTCCGATCAGGACCCGGCCGATCGGGCCGGCGCCGCTGTTCTGGCGTGTGATGAAGACGACCACGCCGACGAAGATCAGCAGCGGCGAGAGCCAGGACAGGTCGAACGAGAAAACGACCGCCATCATCGCGGTGCCGACGTCGGCACCGAGCATCACCGCCAGCGCAGCGCTGGTCGTCACGAAACCCTTGCCGACGAACGAAGCGACGATAAGGCAGGTCGCGGTGCTCGACTGCACGATGCTGGTGACGCCGAGGCCGGCGAGCAGGCCGCGCAGGCGGTTGCTGAAGCTCATCGCCAGGACCCGGCGCAGGTTCTCGCCGAGCACCCGCAGCATGCCGGTGCGCACGATGTGCGTGCCCCAGACCAGCAGGGCGATCGCAGCCAGCAGATTCAGCAGGTGCAGCATGCGGCTCCTGCAAAAGCTGCGTTCAAGGCGCGGGTCGGGTCATTTAAGTTGGCGAGCGACGAGGACGCAAGGGCCGGTGCGGGACCGCGGTCGCATGGGCGACGGTGAAGGAGGGGAAAGGCGGGGCCGGTCATGAAGAGCTCAACGCGCTGCCAGGAATCGCCGCCACGCATCGGCGAGCGCGGTAGGAGTGGCGGGCAGCCGCTTTTCTGATAACGATCGAGAACCTCGATTCGACGACAACGCCGCCGCGCCTGCTGGAGACGCAACCGTGCGCCTCGTCGCGGGTGCAGGTATTAGCGGGGGCGATCGGCATCGACAGGGCTCTCGAGCGGACGCAGCGTGCCGAGCGCGGCCGCCGCATGGCGCAGGTTGTTCTTGATCGTTCGTTCCTTGCTTTCGATCACGTGATCGAACATCGCCTTGCCGGCCGCTTCGGGGTCGCCCGATGCGATCGCCTTGACGATGGCGCGGTGCTCGCCGGCCGAGATCGGCATCAGCCAGCCGTCGGCCAGGTTCATGCGCCGGAACAGGCTCAGTTCCTTGATGAGCTTGCGATAGATCGCGGTCAGCTTGCCGTTGCCGGCTAGTTCGACCAAACGGTCGTGGAACTTGAGGTTCAACAGGTGGTAGTTGTAAGCATCCTTGGCCTTGACGGCCTGCTCCATCGAGTCGACGAGGCCGCGGATCTCGCGCAGGGCCGTCGGCGTGATGGATTCGGCGAGGCGCCGGCCGACCAGCTCGTCCATCGCCGCCCGCAGGTCGAAGATCTCGATCGCTTCCTCGATCGGGATGTCGCGCACGAAGACGCCGCGGTTCTTTTCGGTGCGCACCAGGCCGGCCTCCTCGAGCATCCGGAAGGCTTCGCGAAGCGGCCCGCGCGAGACACCGAGCCGGGCGGCGAGCGCGACCTCGGTCAGCTTCGAGCCCGGCGCGAGGTCACCGGACAGGATCATCCGTTCGAGCTCGATCTGCACCAGGCTCGTGAGCGAGCTGGTCTGCAGGAGCGTGATCGTGGGGTGCAGCGCACCATGCGCGGTCATGGGATGCCGATTAAATGCCAGGCCAATAGGATTGTCTACAGTTTTCAGAAAACAGTTGACGACTGTTTTGCAGCACCCCTAGACTCGTGCGCAAATCGCGCGTCCGCTGCGGCACGTGCACGACGACTTTCTCAACCTGGGAGTTCTGCATGAAAACGGATTGGTTGCGCGCGTCGCTCGCTGCCGTGCTCGGTCTCGCGTTCACGGGCGCGGTGCTGGCACAGAAGACGCAGTTGACGGTCTACACCGCGCTCGAGACGGACCAGATCAAGGCCTACGAGAACGGTTTCACGAAGGTCAATCCGAGCATCGAGTTGAAGTGGGTGCGCGACTCGACCGGCGTGATCACCGCGAAGCTGCTGGCCGAGAAGAACAACCCGCAGGCCGACGTCGTGATGGGGGTCGCCGCGTCGAGCCTCGCGCTGCTCGACAGCCAGGGCATGCTGATCCCGTACAAGCCGTTGAATCTTGACGCGATCATGAGCCAGTACCGCGACAAGAAGAACCCGCCGGCCTGGTTCGGGATGGACGTCTGGGGCGCCACCATCTGCTTCAACACGGTCGAGGCGCAGAAGAAGAACCTGCCGAAGCCCGAGACCTGGAAGGACCTGACAAAGCCGATCTACAAGGGCCAGATCGTGATGCCGAACCCGGCCTCGTCAGGCACCGGCTATTTCGACGTCACCGCCTGGCTGACGCTCTTCGGCGACGACAACGGCAAGGGCGGCGGCTGGAAGTTCATGGATGCGCTGCACGAGAACATCGCGCAGTACACCCACTCCGGTTCCAAGCCCTGCAACATGGCTGGCACCGGCGAGTACGTGATGGGCATCTCGTTCGAGTACCGTGCCAACACCAACAAGGCGAAGGGCGCACCGATCGACCTCGTGTTTCCGAAGGAAGGCCTCGGCTGGGATCTCGAGGCGTTCGCGATTCACAAGGGCACGAAGAAGATCGAGGCGGCACAGAAGCTCGCCGACTGGGCCTCGAGCAAGGACGCGATGGTGCTGTACGGCAAGAACTTCGCGATCACCGCGCAGCCGGGCGTCGCCGAGCCGCTGAAGAACGTGCCGGCCGACTACGAGAAGCGCCTCGTCAAGATGGACTTCAAATACGCCGCCGACAACCGCGAGCGCATCCTCGCCGAGTGGACGAAGCGCTACGACGCCAAGTCCGAGCCGAAGAAGTAGCCCTTCGGCGGGCGGTGACATGAAGCCGTCGACGCCCCTTCGTCGAGCGCAGACCGAGCGCCAGATCGATCCCGATTCGGCTTGTGGGTTGTCGCGGGGGCGGTTGGCGGATCCGTCGGCGGGGAAATTCCATTGACCGACTACCTGCGCCTGCAAGGGATCGAGAAGAACTTCGGCGCCTTCCGGGCGCTGCGCGACATCCACCTGACGATCGAGCGCGGCGAGTTCGTCTGCTTCCTCGGGCCCAGCGGCTGCGGCAAGACGACCCTGCTGCGCATCATCGCCGGGCTCGAGACGCAATCGGCCGGCACGATCCGCCAGGCCGACCGCGACATCTCGCGGCTGCCGCCGGCCGAGCGCGACTACGGCATCGTGTTCCAGTCGTACGCGCTGTTCCCGAACCTGAGCATCTTCGACAACGTCGGCTACGGACTCGTCAATCGAAAGACGCCGCGGGCCCAGGTCGCGACCCGCGTCGACGAGTTGCTGAAGCTGGTCGGGCTGCCGGGCAGCGGATCGAAGTTTCCGGCCCAGCTGTCGGGCGGCCAGCAGCAGCGCATCGCGCTGGCCCGTGCGCTCGCCACCTCGCCGGGCCTGCTGCTGCTCGATGAGCCGCTGTCGGCGCTCGATGCGCTCGAGCGCGTTCGCCTGCGCCAGGAGATCCGTTCGCTGCAGCGCAAGCTCGGCGTCACGACGATCATGGTCACGCACGACCAGGAAGAGGCGCTGTCGATGGCCGATCGCATCGTCGTGATGAACCAGGGCGCGATCGAGCAGGTCGGCACGCCGATGGAGGTTTACCGCGATCCGACGTCGCCGTTCGTCGCCGATTTCGTCGGCAAGATCAACGTGCTCGACGGGCGCCTGCATCCGGGCGGCAGCCTGCACATCGGCACGAGCCGATTCGCCTGCGGGCAGGAGACCGCGGCCGAGCGCGACGTCAAGATCTATCTGCGTCCGGAAGATGTGCTCGCGCGGCCGATCGCGCCAGGCGACAGCAACGTCTTCAGCGGCGCGATCGACAAGATCGAGTTCCTCGGCTCGTACTGCCTGGTCCGCGTCACGTCGCCCGAGATCGGCCGGCAGCCGGTCACCGTCTACCTGTCGCTGAACTTCCTCGCCGAGCAGAACCTCGAGATCGGCAGTCGCCTGCCGCTGCGCCTGCTGCCCGAGCGGATGCGGTTCTTCTGACCGGCGAGGCACGCGCGTCGATGTCTGCCGTCCTGCCGCTCAGCAAGGCGCCGTCGCTGGTTCAGCGGGCGCACTGGACCGATCGCATTGCGCACGCGGTGCTGCTGCTCGTGACGATCGCGCTGTTCGTGTTCCTCGCGCTGCCGCTGTTCCTGATTCTGGTCAAGGCGCTGCAGGCGCCCGACGGGTCGTTCATCGGCCTCGCCAACTTCGTGAGCTACCTGGCCTCGCCGTCGCTGCTGCAGTCGCTCTGGCACAGCGTCTGGGTCTCGCTGCTGGTCACCGTGATCACCGTGCCGCTCGCGTTCGTCTTCGCCTATGCGATGACGCGCAGCTGCATGCCGTTCAAGGGCCTGTTCCGGACCATCACCCTGGTGCCGCTGCTCGCGCCGTCGCTGCTGTCGGCGATCTCGCTGATCTACTGGTTCGGCAACCAGGGCGCGGCGCGCGGGTTCTTGCAGGCGTTCGGCTTCGACAACATCTACGGCGCGCCGGGTGTCGTCATCGCCGAGTGCTTCGCGGTCTTTCCGCATGCGTTGATGATCCTGATCACCGCGCTGTCGCTCGCCGACGCGCGCCTCTACGAAGCGGCCGCGGCGCTCGGCACTTCGACGCGCCGTCGCTTCTTCACGATCACCTTGCCCGGCGCGAAGTACGGCCTGATCTCGGCGGCCCTGGTCAGCTTCACCTTGGTGATGACCGACTTCGGCATCCCGAAGGTGATCGGCGGGAACTTCAACATGCTCGCGACCGACGTCTTCAAGCTGGTCATCGGCCAGCAGGATTTCCAGCGTGGCGCCGTCGTCGGCCTGCTGCTGCTGACGCCGGCAATCGTGACGTTCGCGGTCGACTGGTTCGTGCAGCGCAAGCAGACCGCGATGCTCGGCGCGCGCGCCGTCCCGCTGCGGCCGAAGCCGTCGGCGCGCTTCGACGTCGCGATGACGGCGTACTGCGTTCTCATCGGCGCACTGATGCTGGCGATGATCGGGATGGCGGTCTTTGCGTCGTTCGCCAGCTTCTGGCCCTACGACCTGTCGCCGAGCCTGAAGCACTACACGATGGGCCTGGTCGACGCGGAGGTCGGTGACGCCTTCGTCAACAGCCTGAAGCTGGCGGCCGGGACCGCGCTGTTCGGCACCGCGATCGTCTTCGTCGGCGCCTATATGCTCGAGAAGACGCGCGGCGCGGCGGCGCTGCGCCCGATCGTCCGGCTGCTTGCGATGCTGCCGATGGCGGTGCCCGGCCTCGTCCTCGGGCTCGGCTACATCTTCTTCTTCAACCTGCCGGACAACCCGCTGAACGGCCTCTATCACACGCTGACTCTGATGGTGCTCTGCACCGTCGTGCACTTCTATACCACCGGCCACTTGACCGCGGTGACGGCGCTGAAAGCGCTCGACGCCGAGTTCGAGGCGGTCTCCGCGTCGCTGAAGGTGCCGTTCTACAAGACGTTCTGGCGCGTCACCTTGCCGATCTGCACGCCGGCACTGGTCGACATCGCACGCTATTTCTTCATCAACGCGATGACGACGATCTCGGCGGTCGTCTTCCTGTATTCGCCCGACACCAAAGTCGCGGCGATCGCGATCCTCAACCTCGACGAGGCCGGCGACACCGGGCCGGCGGCGGCCTGCGCGGTGCTGATCGCGGGCGCGTCGACGGTCGCGACCTTGCTCTTCATGGGCTTCGGCCGCTGGATCGAGCGCCGCACCCAGGCCTGGCGTCAGCCGGCCGGACAATGACGCAGGCCCGACCTGCCTAGGAGATTTCCGCGTGGACCGTGATGCCGTTCTGCTGACACCCGGACCGTTGACCACGACCTTGCGCACCAAGCTCGCGATGCTGCGCGACTGGGGCTCGTGGGACGCCGACTTCAATGCGCTGACCGCGCGCATCCGTCGCGAGCTGTTGCAGATCGTGCACGCCGACGAGTCGCATGTCGCGGTGCCGCTGCAGGGCAGCGGCACGTTCTCGATCGAGGCCGCGGTTGCGACGATCGTGCCGCCGACGAACGGTCATCTGCTGGTGCTCGACAACGGCGCGTATTGCAAGCGGATGGGTCGGCTCGCGACGTTGATGGGGCGCCGCACGACGATCATGGAGCGGCGCGAGGACGAGCCTGTTTCCGCCGACGAGCTCGATGCGCGGCTGGCCGC